>DATENV010000335.1:0-2281 GCA_035274805.1 Sphingomicrobium sp.
AGCCGCCCATGCGACCGTAGTCGCCGCGGTTGCGCCGGCACCGTCGAAGCCTGCAGCACCGGATTTCGACCTTGAGCAAGACCCCGAGTCCGGGCTTGCTCCGGGGCAGACGGCGGCCGACTTCAAGGCGTGGCTCGGCCGCTCACCGGTCAATGGCGCTGGGCTCACCGCCTTCCGCGAGTATTTGGCCGCGGCGGGCGTGGAATCCGTGGTGCCGCTGTGGCAGCTGGTCCGCACGTCATCGTCCTGGCGCGCGTGCGGCGCTCAGCCGTTCGAGGCACCGCCCCGCGACAAGTGGGGGCACATCGTCACCACGCTCAAGTTCGTGCGCGACGAGGTCGTCCCTGCGGTTGGGCAGGTCGAGGCGCTGTCGGCCTACCGCAACGAAAAGCTGAATGTCTGTTCGGACGGAGCGCCGAAGAGCGCGCACCGCGAGTTCTTCGCGCTGGACCTGACGCCGGTGAAAGCGGTCGACCGCGCCGACATGATCCGCTCGGTCTGCACTGCCCATGCCCGCCACGGTCACGCCTACAATACGGGGCTGGGTTTCTACACGGGCAAGCGCTTCCACGTGGACTCGTCGGGTTTCCGCAAGTGGGGCGCGAACGGCAAGGGCGCGACCAGCCCCTGCGTCGCTTACGCCTGATCGGCGGCGTCGATCAGTTCTTGATCTTCCACCCGCTGCGCAGCAGCGAATAGCATAGCGCCCACAGCGCGACGTTTAGCACCAGCAGCCCCATCGCACCCACGAGGAGCGGCGAATCGCTGGTGCCGAGGAAGCCGGCGCGAAAGCCCGAGATCACGTAGAAGAACGGGTTGGCGTGGCTGACCGCCTGGAACGTCGGCGACAACTGGTGGATCGAATAGAAGGTGCCGGAAAGCAGCGACAGCGGCGTCACCACGAAATTGGTGACCGCCGCCGCATGGTCGAACTTCTCGGCCCAGATCGAGGTCAACAGGCCGAGGAACGACAGCAGCAGCGCGCCCATCAGGCCGAACCACAGCAGCAGCTCGGGCCGGCGGATGGTGACCGACACGCCCGGCCACAGCAGCATCGCCAGCCATACCGCAAAGCCGACCAGGAAGGCGCGGGTCACCGCCGCGCCGACCAGCCCGGCGATCAGCTCGCCGGTCGACAGCGGCGGCATCAGATAATCGACGATATTGCCCTGGATCTTGCCGACCAGCAGCGAGAAGCTCGCGTTGGCGAAGGCGTTCTGGAGCATCGCCATGACGATCAGGCCCGGCGCGATGAAGTCGGCGAACGGGACGCCCATCACCGCCCGTCCGCCGCGGCCCAGCGCGACGGTGAAAATCGCGAGATAGAGCAAGGTGGTGATCGCCGGCGCCCAGACGGTCTGCATCTGCACCTTGAAGAACCGCCGCACCTCCTTGATATAGAGGGTCTTAAGGCCTCCCCAGTTGACGCCCTTCAGCACCGGCTTGCCCGGTGCGAAGCGCACCCAAATATTGGCTTGGTCGTTCACGGTTGAGGCGCCTATCGGCTGGCAGCCGGCCGGGCAAGGCAAGGAGCAGAGTTTAAAGATGTCGTGGACCGAAGAGCGCATCGAGCGCCTGAAGAAGATGTGGCACGATGGCGCGACCGCCAGCCAGATCGCCGACGAGCTCGGCGGCGTCAGCCGCAACGCGGTGATCGGCAAGGCGCACCGCCTCGGGCTCGAGCAGCGCCCCTCCCCCGTCAAGGCGGGCGAGGAAAAGGAGGCGAAGAAGGCGGCGCCTGCCGCTGCTGCGCCCGCCCCGCCGAAAGCCGCGCCCAAGGCCGATGTGCCGCCGCCGAAGACAGCTGCTCCTGCGGAGTCGTCCGCGCAGCCGCAAGCCGCTGCGCCCACGCCGAACCGCTCGGCGCCCGAGATGCAGTATCGCTCGATCGGCCCCGGCGGGTTCATCCGCCAGGGTCCCGGCGAGCAGCAGGCGCCGATCCCGCCCGCGCCGCCGCGCCGCCTGGTCCCGGCCAAGCCGAGCCCCGAGGTCGCCGACAAGACTGGGCTGCTCGATTTGAACGACCGCATCTGCAAGTGGCCGATGGGCCATCCGGGCGAGCCTGATTTCCATTTCTGCGGTAACGCCGCGAACCCGGGCTTTCCCTATTGCGTTGAGCATTGCGGCGTCGCCTACCAGGCGCAGCTCCCGCGCCGCGACCGCCGTCCGCCGCCGCCGCTTCCGTTCGGCGGTCCGCGCGTCCGTTAGGCCTCGGCTAGTTCCTCGGCCGCGAGGAAGGCCCTCAATTCGCGGGTGAACACCGGCCACGCCGGCTCGTCGC
>DATENV010000336.1:0-2450 GCA_035274805.1 Sphingomicrobium sp.
GTCATCTTCATCAACCAGGTGCGGATGAAGATCGGCGTGATGTACGGCAACCCCGAGACGACCACCGGCGGCAACGCGCTCAAATTCTACGCGTCGGTGCGCCTCGACATCCGCCGCACCGGGCAGATCAAGGACCGCGACGACATCGTCGGCAACACGACGCGGGTGAAGGTGGTCAAGAACAAGGTCGCGCCGCCGTTCAAGCAGGTCGAGTTCGACATAATGTACGGCGAGGGCGTCAGCAAGGTCGGCGAGATCCTCGACCTCGGGGTCAAGGCCGGGCTGGTCGAGAAGTCGGGCGCCTGGTTCAGCTACGACTCGGTGCGCATCGGCCAGGGCCGCGAGAACGCCAAGCTCTACCTCAAGGAGAATCCCGACGTCGCGCAGCGGATTGAGAATGCGATCCGGGGCAAGACCGAGGAAGTCGGCGAGGCGCTGATGGTCGGCGCCGGGCCCGACGAGGGCGAGGGCGAGCTCGCCGGATAAGTCACGACCTATTCCCCCTCTCCCGCAAGCGGGAGAGGGCGGTCACTCTTCCCCTCTCCCGCAAGCGGGAGAGGGTTGGGTGAGGGTCTTATCTACCCGAGGTCCTCGGCGATGCCCGGCGGCTCCTCGCGCGATTCGATCGGCGCGAACAGCCGCTTGGGCTCGGTCAGGGCGATGATGATGAGCCCGCCGACTGCGCAGGCGGCGCAGCCGAGCAGGTACGGGATCACCGTGCCGTCGAACGCCTGGCCGATCGCGAAGCCGACGATCGCCGCGCCGAGCGTGCCGACCACGCCCTGGACCGAGGAGGCGGTGCCGGCGATCGGTGCCATCCGCTCCATCGCCAGCGTGCCGAGGTTGGAGGAGGTGAAGGCGAAACTGGCCATCGACAGGCCCTGCATGACGACGAACACCGCCAGCGTCTCGTAGCCGCCGAGCGCGATTCCGGCGTGGATCGTGGTCAATATTGCGAAGGCGACAGCGGCACTGTGGCCGACCCGGCGCAGCCCGAAGCGGCCGACGAAGCGCGAGTTGAGCCACGAGGCGAGCGCCATCGGCGCGGCGATCGCGGCGAATACGATGCCGATCAACCGGCCTTGCCCGAACACGTCGAACACGATTTGCTGGATCGAGGAGATGTAGGCGACCAGCGCCGAGAAGGTGACCGCGAGCGCCAGCGTGTAGCCGCGCGACAGCGGGTCGCGGATCGTGTCGAGGGCGGCGGCGCCCATCTCGCGCCACGCCAGTGTCCGGCGGAACTCGGGATGCAGCGTCTCGGGCAGCCGCCACCACGACCAGGCGAGCATCGCGAGTCCGTAGCCGGCGAGCACCACGAAGATCGCGCGCCACGAGGCCACCAGCAGGATGGCCTGGCCGATGTTCGGGGCGAGTACCGGCACCAGCATGAAGGTCATGAACACCAGGCTCATCACCCGCGCCATCGCCTCGGCCTCGAACAGGTCGCGGACCATGGCGACGACCAGCACGCGCGTGACCGCCGCCGAGGCGCCCATCGCGAGCCGCCCGGCAATCAGCAGCGGGAAGCTGCCGGCGAACGCGCACAGCAGCGCGAACAGCAGGTAGAACGCGATCCCCGCGCCGAGGATCGGCTTTCGCCCGAAGCGGTCGGCGAGCGGTCCCCACACCAGCTGGGTCGAAGCGAAGCCGACGAAATAGGCGACCACCACCAGCTGGCGGTGATTCTCCTCGACCACATTGAGCGACCTGCCGATCGCCGGGAGCGCGGGCACCATCGCGTCGATCGCAAAAGCGTTGAGCGCCATCAGCCCGGCGAGCATCACCGTCATCTCGCGGGTACCGGGGCGCTTCACGCCGTCGTGGGCCATAGAGTCGAACATCGGACGCGCCTGCTGGCCGATTGCCCGCGGCCGTGCAACAGTGGGCTGGTTGCACTACGGGGCCCGCCAATGATTCATGCTCGACTTCGCCGTCGCCATTTCCTCCAGGGCGCGGGTGCGCTTGCCGCGACGACGACGCTGCCGCTCGGCCGCGTGATGGCCCAGGCGGCCGCCGAGCTGCCGGCGATCCCGATCCCGCCGCCCATCAGCTCGGCCGAGCGGCTGGCCCGGCTCGCCAAGGCCCGCGCGCTGATGGCCAGCCACGGCATCGGCGCGATCATCGTCGAGCCGGGCGCGAGCCTCGATTATTTCACCGGCGTCCAGTGGTGGCGCTCGGAGCGGCTGACCGCCGCGGTCATCCCGGCACGGGGTGAGCCGATCATCCTCACGCCCTTCTTCGAGCGGCCGTCGGTCGCCGAAAGCCTGTCGATCCCGGCCGAAATCCGCACCTGGAATGAGGACGAGGAGCCGCTGAAGCTGGTTGCCGGCTTTCTTCGCGAGCGCGGCGTCGCGGGCGACCCGATCGGCTTCGAGGAAACCGACCGCTACTTCATCCTCGACCGCCTGAAGCAGCAGCTGCCCCAGCTTCGCGCGGTCACCGCCAAC
>DATENV010000337.1:0-2529 GCA_035274805.1 Sphingomicrobium sp.
GAAGGCGGCCGGCTGATGCTGCCGGACGGCACGCGCTTCATGCCCCACCACGACCAGCGCCTGGAGCTCGCCCCGCGCGACGTGGTGGCGCGCGCGATCGACGCCGAGATCAAGCGCTACGGGCTCGACTTCGTCCACCTCGACATCAGCCACATGCCCGCCGAGTTCGTGCGCGCGCATTTCCCCAACATCTACGACAGGCTGCTCGGGCTCGGCATCGACATCACCAGGGAGCCGATCCCGGTGGTGCCGGCGCAGCATTATACCTGCGGCGGCGTGGTCGTGGACCTCGATGGCCGAACCGACGCGGCCGGGCTCTACGCGGCGGGCGAAGTGACGCAGTCGGGCCTCCACGGCGCCAACCGCCTCGCCTCCAACAGCCTGCTCGAATGCCTGGTGTTCGGCGAAGCGGCGGCCAAGCATATCGCGGCGAACTGGGATTCGCTGCCCGACGTCGGCGCGATCCGCGCCTGGGACGAAAGCCGCGTCACCGACAGCGACGAGGAAGTGGTGATCGCCCAGACCTGGGGCGAGATCCGCCGCTTCATGTGGAACTATGTCGGCATCGTCCGCACCACCAAACGGCTCGAGCGCGCCAAGCACCGGATCGACCTGCTGCGCCAGGAAGTGAACGATTATTACAAGAACTTCCGCGTCACGCCCGACCTGATCGAGCTCCGCAACCTGGTCGAGGTCGCGGACCTCATCGTCCGCTCCGCGCTCAGCCGGCACGAAAGCCGCGGGCTTCACTACACGCTCGATTATCCCGAGCTCCTGGCGGACGCGAAGGACACTGTGCTGGTCCCCTAGCCGGGTTCGAACTCCAGCAGGTCGCCAGGCTGGCAATTCAACGCCTCACAAATCGCCTCGAGCGTCGAGAAACGGATCGCGCGCGCCTTGCCCGTCTTGAGGATCGACAGGTTGGCGAGCGTGATGTCGATTTGGCTCGCCAGCTCGGTCAGCGTCATCCGCCGTTGGTGCAGCAGCTCGTCGAGCTTGACGGCGATCGCCATCAGACCGTGCCTTCCAGGTCTTCGCGCATCAGTGCGCCTTCGGCGAACACGCGCGCGAGGACGAAGGTCAGGATCACGGCGAGCCAGCCGCTGACCGAGAAGCCGGCATCGAGGTGCAATGGGAATTCCTTGGAAGCGATCGCCTTGCCGATCCCGCCGATCACCATGCTGAGCAGCTGAAGCCCGAGCAGCGCCCAGGCGATCGCGTTAAGCCGGTAGGCATTGGCCTTGATGAACGGGTCGCCGCGGCTGACCGTTTCAACCATCCGCAGCAGCCGAGTGAGGATCAGGTGATTGAGCGGCACGGCGAGGACGCCGAGCGTCGCGATCGCGGTCAGCCCGATCATGATCGGTTTCGGGTCCACGCCCGCCGGGACGTCGATCGCCTTCATGAACCACGCCGGATAGGAATTGGCGAAGATGACGAGGCCGAAAACCGCCGCTCCGTAAAGCCAGTTGAGGATGACCAGGATGCGCAGCACGACGTAGGCGATCGGCAGCGCGGCGGACTTGGGATGAGGCATTTGCGTACTCCAACGAATCAATATCGATAAACGATAATATATTTATCGTTTTTCGGCAAGCGCTGTGGCCAGGTGCCGACCGGCCGCGACTGCTGTAAGAGGGTGACAGGGGGGAATCTTCGATGCCGGTTGAACTCAAGATCCTCGCGCTCGGTGGGCTGCTGCTGTTCGTCCACATCTTTACCGCGACGCGCTTCAAGACCGCGCAATATGGCCGCAAGTGGAACGTCAGCGCGCGCGACGAAACGCTGCCGCCCGCCAATCCGATGACCGGGCGGCTGATGCGCGCCCAGGCCAATTTCGAAGAGACCTTCCCGATCGCCATCGTCGCTTTGCTCGGCGTCGTGGTCGCCGGCCGTACCAGCCAGTGGACTGCGCTCGGCGGCTGGATCTGGCTCGGCGCTCGCGTCGTTTATCTGCCGCTCTACGCCACTGGCATCCCCGTCATCCGAACGATCGTATGGACCATCGGCATCGCCGGCCTGGCGATCGTATGGTGGGCGCTGCTTGCCGCATAAGCCCAACCATCCCGACTAGCTTCCTTCCCGCCGCCACCCTGCTAAACCCGCCGCTTCATGTCCGATACCGAAACGACCGAAGCGCCGACCATCGACACGCCAGCGGCGGCAACGACGCCCCACCTCTATCTCGTCGACGGGTCGAGCTACATCTTCCGCGCCTATCACCGGCTGCCACCGCTGACCAACCGCCACGGCCAGCCGGCCGGCGCGGTCTATGGTTATACGACCATGTTGTGGAAGCTCGCCGGCGATCTCAGCCGCGCCGACGGGCCGACGCACATGGCGGTGATCCTCGACGCGTCGGAGCATACCCACCGCAACGAGATGTACGACCAGTACAAGGCGCACCGCCCGCCGCCCCCTGAGGACCTGGTCCCGCAATTCCCGCTGATCCGCACCGCGACGCGCGCCTTCTCGATCCCGTGCATCGAGGAGGAAGGGCTGGAAGCCGACGACATCATCGCCTGCTAC
>DATENV010000338.1:0-3857 GCA_035274805.1 Sphingomicrobium sp.
CAGGGCAACAGCGAGGAGGTCGGCATGCGCACGACCCAGGCGGTGGTGCAGTCGATCTTCCTGGTGATCGTGCTCGACGCGATCTTCGCAGTCTTCTTCAGCTCGATCGGCTGGGTATGACCGAACCCAGGGACTGCCAGCCGATCATCACCGTGCGCGGGTTGCGCAACGCGTTCGGCGAGCAGGTCATCCACGACGAACTCGACCTCACCGTTTGCCGCGGCGAGATCCTCGGCGTGGTCGGCGGGTCGGGTACCGGCAAATCGGTGCTGCTGCGATCGATCATCGGCCTGCAGACGCCCGAAGACGGCGAGATCGAAGTGTTCGGCGAGAACATGATCGGGCGCGACGAGGGCGAAGCCAAGAACATCCGGCGGCGCTGGGGCATCCTGTTCCAGAACGGCGCCTTGTTCTCGACGCTGACGGTCGCGGAGAATGTCGAAGTCCCGATCCGCGAATATTTCCCGTTCATCAAACCGCCGCTGCTTGATGAAATCGCGTCCTACAAGATCGCGATGGCGTTGCTGCCCCCGGATGCCGGTCCGAAATATCCTTCCGAGCTGTCGGGCGGCATGGTCAAGCGCGCCGGCATCGCGCGCGCGCTGGCCCTCGACCCGGAGCTGCTGTTCCTCGACGAGCCGACCTCGGGCCTCGACCCGATTGCGGCCGCGGGGTTCGACGACCTCATCCGCTCGCTCCAGAAGCGGCTCGGCCTCACCGTTTTCCTGATTACCCACGACCTCGACACGCTGCACTCGATCTGCGACCGCGTGGCGGTGCTCGCCGACAAGAAGGTGATCGGAATCGGAACGATCCCGGAACTATTGGCTTTAGACCATCCTTGGATACAAGAGTATTTTAACGGGCCGCGCGGGCGCGCTGCGGCGGATAGTTATGAGGAAGGGGCGCAGGCCTAGTGGAGACCCGCTCGAACTATGTGATGGTCGGCGCGGTGACGATGGCATTGCTCGCCGGCGTCCTCCTGTTCATCGTCTGGCTTGCCGGCCTCTCGAACAAGTCGACCAAATGCTACGATGTCTATTTTGCGCAAGCAGTCGGCGGCCTCAACAAGGGTTCGAATGTCACTTTTTCCGGTGTTCCGGTTGGACAGGTGCAGAAAATATCGCTGCTTCCCAACCGTCCTGAATTCGTGTGGGTCCGGATCGAAGTCGACGAGCAGACGCCGGTTCTGCAGGGCACCAGCGCGCAAATCCACGGTGTCGGCTTTACCGGCGTCAGCGAAATCCAGCTGACCGGCGCCGAGCGCGGCCGGCCGCCGATCCAGCAGGTGGGACCGCAGGGCTGCCCGGTAATCCCGGCGACCTCGGGCGGGATCAGCGCCCTCCTCAACAGCGCGCCGGAATTGATCGACCGCATCCAGCGGCTGACCGAGCGCCTGACCGAGCTGCTCAGCGACAAGAACCAGAACGCGATCGCCGACATCCTCGAGAATATCGATACGACCAGCAAAGTGCTGGCGGAGCGCGCGCCCGACCTGGCCGACGCCATCGCCGATGCGCGGATCGCCGTCCGCAATGCCGGCGTCGCCGCGGAGCATGTCACGGTCCTGACCGACAGCACCAATCGGCTGATAAATGAGCAGGGGCGTCCCGCCGCCGAGGACCTGCGCAAATCGATCGCGTCGGTCCAACGCGCGGCCGACAACCTCGACGCGATGATCAGCGACGCTCGCCCGGGCGTGCAGAATTTCAGCAAGTCGACGCTGCCCGAAGCCAACCGGCTGGTCCACGATCTGCGCGATTTGTCGCAGTCGCTCAAAGGCGTTTCGGACCGCATCAACCAGCAGGGGATCGGCGGCGCGCTCGGGCCCGAGAAGCTTCCCGACTACAAGCCAGGAAAACGCAAATGAGGCTGTTCACGAAGACGGCCGCGACGGCCTTGGCGCTCGGCCTCGCCGGCTGCGGCGGGCTGCTCGGTGGCGGGAAGCCCCCGGCCACGCTGTTTTCGATCACCCCCGAGGCGCCCGAGCCGGCTGCGCTGGCGCGCAGCGCCGCCGCCGGCCAGGCGGTGACCATCGCCAGGCCGACCGTCGCGCGCGAACTGGGGACCGTCCGCGTGCCGGTGCAGGTCACGCCGACCAACGTCGAATATGTCGCGAAGATGCAGCTGGTCGACACGCCGGCCAACCTGTTCGCCAGTCTGCTGGCGGAAACGGTCCGCCGCACCACCAACCGCGTCGTGCTCGATCCCGGCCAGACGACGCTCGATCCGGGCCTCTTGGTCAACGGCGCGCTGCAGCGGTTCGGCTATGACGCCGCGACCGGGCAGGTTGTCGTGACCTACGACGGGTCGCTGTCGACCGCGGGCGGGAAGCGCGTCGAGACGCGGCGCTTCACGGCCACCGCGCCCGCCGATGGCACGTCGGCGAGCGTTGGACCCGCGCTCAACCGCGCGGCCAACCAGGTCGCGCTCGACGTCGCCAGGTGGATCGGGAGCTCGGGCTCCTAGGCCAGGCTCTTCGAGGCCTGCTCGAACACGTCCTTCGACAGCCCCGGAACCGCGACGATCCGTTCGAGCGCCTGGCGCATCAGCGCGGCGCGCTTGGGCTCGAACCGCGGCCAGCGGCCGAACGGCGGAACCAGCCGCGCCGCGATCTGCGGATTGAGCTTGTCGGCGGCGATGATCATGTCGGCGAGGAAAGTGTAGCCGCGGCCGTCGGCCGAATGGAACGCCCAGTGGTTCCCGCCGAACGTGCCGGCGAGCGAGCGCAATCGGTTGGGGTTGGTGATCACAAAGTCGGGATGGCCTGACAGCTTCAGCACCTGGTCGACCGTATCGGACCGCTGCGCCGCGGCCTGCAGCGCAAACCATTTGTCCAATACCAGCGGGTCATCTCGGAAGCGGGCGTAGAAAGCGTCGAGCGCGGCTTGGCGTTCGGGTGCTTCAATCGAAACCAGGATCCCCAGCGCGCCCTGGCGATCGGTCATGTTGTCGGCCGCATCGAACTGCGCCTTGGCAAGGCTCGCCGCCCGCGGCTCGTCGGCGGCCGCGATCAGCCCGAGCGCGACGCTGCGCAGCCGGCGTATGCCCTTTGCGGCGGGCGAGAGGCCGTGCCCCGCCGCGCCGTCGCTGCGATGCGCGGCGAGCAGCTCGCCCGATAGCGCTTCCCCGATCGCCGCCCGCAGTGTTTCGCGGGATGCGTGAACCTCATCGGGGTCGACCACGTCCATTCGGTCGCCGATCAGGCTCTCGCTCGGCGGAAGGATCGCTTCACCCTTGAACGCCGGGTCGAGCGCATTCGACTTGAGCGTTGCCGCGATCGCGCGAACCACCGGCTCGGCATCCACCGCTTCGCCGCGTGCGCCGGCGGTCAGCGCCGCCATCATCAGCTCCTGCATCGCTTCGTAGCGGGCAAACGGATCGGTGTCGGCCTGGGCCAGCCGCTCAAGCTCGCCGGGGCGGCGGTCGGCGGTCAGGATCACCGGCGCCGAAAAGCCGCGGTTGATCGACAGCAAGGGCGTCTCGGCGACATTGTCGAAACTGACGCTCTTCCGCGATTGGTCGAGGACGATCAGCTGCTCCGGACAGATTTCCGCGCCGGTTTGTTCGCCGATCAGGGCGGTGCTGAGCGGGATCGGCATCGGCTGCTTCTTCGGCTGGTTGGGCGTCGGGTCTTGCTGCTGCTCCAGGTGCAGCGTCGCGCGCTTCGTCGCCGGGTCATGTTCGAGCCGCGCGCGAACCTTGGGCGTCCCCGCCTGGCTGTACCAGATCTTGAACTTGCCGAGGTCGACGCCGCTGCCGTCCTCGAGCGCTTTCACGAAATCGTCGCAGGTCGCGGCCTCGCCGTCGTGGCGGTCGAAATAGAGGTCGGTGCCGGCTCGGAACCTGTCCGCGCC
>DATENV010000339.1:0-3735 GCA_035274805.1 Sphingomicrobium sp.
CAGCGTCCACCAACCGTGCACGCAGCTGTGCCAGTCGAAGCTGCCGAAGAAAACCGGATGGAGGGCGCGCGGCGGCAGCGCGTCCTCGTCACTCGTCAGCACATGGTCGAGCTTGTGCGGATATTCCTGGGTCACATGGCCGAGCGCGATACGCGCCATGTGCGAGGCAAGCTCAGTGTCGAGCCTGGTCACAGCCGGAACCCCGCGATGTAGAGAATCAAGATGTTGGCGATCAGCAGCGGGATCGCGGTGGGGATCTGCGCCTTGATCACGCCGTACTGATTCTTGAGCTCGAGCAGTGCCGCGGGGACGATGTTGAAGTTGGCCGCCATGGGAGTCATCAGCGTCCCGCAAAAACCGGCGAGCATGCCGACCGCGCCGATCACCGCCGGGTTGCCGTCGTCGGCCTGGATCAGGATCGGGACGCCGATCGCAGTCGCCATCACCGGGAATGCCGCGAACGCATTGCCCATGATCATCGTGAAGATGACCATGCCGAGCGCATAGAGCAGCACAGCCAGAAACACGCTTCCGCTAGGAATGATCGTCCCGGCGAGCGCGCCGATCGTCGTGCCGACGCCCGCTGCGGCGAACACTGTGCCGAGCGACGCTAGCATTTGGGGAAGCACGACCGCCCAGCCGATCGAGTCGATCAGCCGCCTCCCCTCGTCGACCGGCGCGGCCACAGGCGGCCGCAACCAGAGATAGCAGGTAATCAGGGCGATGATCACGCCAAGCCCGAGCAGCACCAGCGTGACGGATTTGGGATCGATGAGGCCGCTACTCTTCAGCGGGGTGTAGTTGAACAGCAAGGTCCCGACGAACGCGACGAAGGGAATGATCAGCGCCGGCAGGAACAGCTTGTTGCCGAGCCGGCTGGAGAAATCCTCGCGCTCTTCAACGCTCGTCGAAGGCTTCGATCCTTTCCCGAGCAGGTGCGCGCCGGCGATCGCGACCAGCGCCAACACCAGGATGCCGTTGCCGATGTCGCCGAGCGCATCGCCGAACCAGAAGCTGACCGCGATGAGCCCCCAGAACGCCGCGTTTCCCCAGCGCTTCGGATTGGTCGGGTCGCGCGCGCTCGAAATCGCGAAGGCGGCAAACATCGCCCCTGCAAGTACATAGAGCCAATGCAGGTCGATCACAGCTCATCCTCCCCACGATTTCGTGGGGAGGGCGACCGCACGAATTGCGGTGGAGGGGTCTGCCCGGGCACAGAAACCCCTCCACCATCCTTCGGATGGTTCCCCTCCCCGGCAACTGCCGGGGAGGATGTTTTCAGTTGCCGGTCGAACAGCAGCAGCCGGGTGCCGTGGATCAGGAATGCGCAGATCGCCGTCGGAATCGCCCAGACCGAAAGCTGGAACGGAGTGAGCTCGATGCCAAAGCTGGCCAGGGAGCCCTGGATGAGGAGGATCGATGCGATGGCAATGAAAATGTCTTCGCCGAAGAACACACCGACATTGTCGGTCGCGGCCGACATCGCCTTTACCCGGTCCACGGTCGCTTCATCGAGCTTGCCATGCGCTTTTTCCGCCGCGGCCTCGGCCATCGGCGCGACCAGCGGGCGCACCATCTGGGCATGCCCCCCGACGGCGATGAGGCCCAGCGCAGCCATCACCTGTCGAAAGGCGAGGTAACCGAGGAGCAGCCTGCCCGTCGTGGCCCCTCGCAAGCGGAGGATCACGGTCCGGGCCCGTTGCTGCAGCCCGTATCGTTCGAGGAGACCAATCACCGGGAGGACAAGATAGATGATCGAGACATAGCGGTTCTCGTTGAAACCGTGGCCGAGAGTGCCGAGCACCTTGAGGAACGGCATGCCGCCCAGCAGCCCGGTGACGATCGCCGCGACCGCCACAACCAGCAGCGGATTGAACCGCAGCGCAAAGCCGATGACGACGAGCGCGATGCCGAGCAGCGGCCAGTAATCGATCATCCAGCCTTCCTTCCAAACCCGCCGCCGCCTGGCGTCTCGATCACGAAACGGTCGCCGCGCTGCACGTCGGCATAAGCGGTTGCGCTCAGCATTTCGACACTGCCGTCGGCGCGCTCGACCCAATTGCGTCCGGCCATCGCATCGGCGCCGCCCTCGATCCCCTTCGGCGGCACGCGGCGGCGGTTGGCGAGGATGTTCGCCCGCATCGCCGCGAGGAAAGTCACGGAACGAACCACGCCGTCACCGCCGTAGTGAGCGCCTGCCCCGCCCGAGCCGCGGCGGATCGCGAATTGCTCGAGCCTGACCGGCAGCCGCGTCTCGAGGATTTCAGGGTCGGTCAGGCGGCTGTTGGTCATGTGGGTCTGGACCGCGCTGGTGCCGTCATGATCCGGGCCGGCGCCCGATCCGCCGGCGATCGTCTCATAATATTGGTGCCGTTCGTTGCCGAACGTGAAATTGTTCATCGTGCCTTGCGATGGCGCCAGCCGGCCGGTCGCGGCGAACAAGGCGTCGGTCACGACCTGGCTGGTCTCGACATTTCCGGCGACGACCGCCGCGGGATATTTCGGGTTGAGCATCGACCCGTCGGGCACGATCAGCTCGATCGGCCGCAGGCAGCCGTCGTTCATCGGGATCGCGTCGTCGATCAGCGTGCGTACGACATAGAGCGACGCCGCGCGGACGATCGAGAACGGCGCGTTGAAATTGTCGGCCAGCTGCGTGGTGGTTCCGGTGAAATCGAAGGTCGCGGATCGCGCCTGCTTGTCGATGCGGATTGCGACGCGCACACGGGCACCATTGTCCATTTCATAGTCAAACTCGCCGTCGTCGAGCCGGTCCAGCAGCCGCCGGACCGACTCTTCGGCATTGGCGAGGACATGGCCCATGTAGGCCGCGACGACTTCGGGACCATAGTCGCGCGCGGTCTGTGCAAGCACGTCGGCGCCGCGAACGCAGGCGGCGAGCTGCGCCTTGAGGTCGGAGATGTTGCGGTCGGGATTGCGCGCCGGCCATTCGCCGCCGCCGAGCAGCGCGCGCATCTCGGCCTCGCGGAAATGGCCTTCGTCGACCAGCAGCTCGTTGTCGATCAGCACGCCTTCCTCGGTGATGCTGCGGCTGTCGGGCGGCATCGACCCCGGCGCAATGCCGCCGATGTCGGCGTGATGGCCGCGGGCGGCGACGAAGGCCGACGGCTCGGTCGCGTCACCGTAAAACACCGGCACGATGACCGTGATGTCGGGTAGGTGCGTGCCGCCGCGATAGGGATCGTTGAGCACGTAGGCATCGCCGCGACGAACGCCGCGGCCGTCTTTCCCCGCTCCGCGCGTGTCGATGATCGTGCGGATGCTCTCGCCCATCGACCCCAGGTGGACCGGAATGTGCGGCGCATTGGCGATCAGCGCGCCCTCGGCGTCGAAGATCGCGCAGGAGAAATCGAGCCGTTCCTTGATGTTCACGCTGGTCGCCGTCGATTGCAGCGCGACGCCCATCTCCTCGGCGATGGCCATGAACAGGTTGTTGAAAATCTCCAGGCGAACCGGATCGACGTCGGTGCCGATCGCCCTGGCCCGCTGCAACGCGACAGCGCGGGTGAGGATCAACGTGCCGTCGCTCGCCCGCTCGGCGCGCCAGCCGGGTTCGACAACGATCGTCGAGGTCCGCTCGAAGATCAGCGCGGGGCCGATAAGCTCCTCCCCGGAACGGGGAGGGGGACCATTCACCGAAGCCGTAGGCAAAGGGGAATGGTGGAGGGGGCCCGCGGTCTCGCGCTCACTAACGTAGGCCCCCTCCACGGTCCG
>DATENV010000340.1:0-4676 GCA_035274805.1 Sphingomicrobium sp.
CAGGCTCATGCCGTCGAGCGGATCGGGGTTCGGCCGCACCGGCTTGAGCTGCGTCGCCATTGCGCGACCCTTGCCATTTCAGTGACTTTGCGGCAATGGCGCCGGCGATGGGGTGCGAGCTTGCTCGTGCCCCAGTTTTCCATGCTGGCTCGTCCCCCGGACGAGCTGCGCGTGAAAAATTTGGAAGACAGCCGGAGGGACGTGTCATTGGGACGCGTCAGCGATCGGCCAACAGAGAGACGATGAAACATGCCGCTCTACGAGCATGTTTTCCTCGCGCGCCAGGACCTCGCTCAGGCCCAGGTCGATGCGCTCGCGGAAAACGCCACCAAGATCATCGAAGACAATGGCGGGAAGATCGCCAAGACCGAGACGTGGGGGCTTCGCAGCCTCGCCTATCGTATCGCGAAGAACCGCAAGGCGCATTACGTCGCGCTGGACATCGACGGCCCGCCGGCGGCGATCGCCGAGCTCGAGCGTCAGTCGAACATCAACGAGGACATCATTCGGTTCCTGACGATCCGCGTCGATGAGCTCGAAAAGGGCCCGTCGGCGATGATGCGCCGCGGCGACAAGGACCGCGAGCGCGGCCCGCGCGGCGACCGCGACCGCGGCGAGCGCACCGAATTCCGCGCTGCCCGCGAAGAGGAGGTCGAATAATGGCCCGCGCTTTCTTCCGCCGCCGCAAGTCGTGCCCGTTCTCGGGCAAGGACGCGCCCAGGATCGATTACAAGGACGTCCGCCTGCTCCAGGGCTTCGTCTCCGAGCGCGGCAAGATCGTGCCGTCGCGCATCACCGCCGTCTCGTCGAAGAAGCAGCGTGAGCTCGCGCGCGCCATCAAGCGCGCTCGCCACATTGGCTTGCTTCCCTACCTCGTGAAATAAGGAGCGCTCCAGATGGAAGTCATTCTGCTTGAGCGCGTCGAGAAGCTCGGTGCCATCGGCGACGTCGTGAAGGTGAAGGACGGGTTCGCCCGCAACTACCTGCTGCCGAACAAGAAGGCGCTGCGCGCCAACGACAGCAACCGCAAGCTGTTCGAAGCCAGCCGCGAGCGCATCGAGGCTGATAATGCCGAAAAGCGCGCGGACGCCGAGAAGGCGGCCAAGGGCGTCGAGGGCAAGAGCGTCCAGCTGATCCGCCAGGCCTCCAACACCGGGCAGCTCTACGGCTCGGTCAGCGCCCGCGACATCGCCGAGGCGCTGGACGGCGTCGGCGCGAAGGTTGCCAAGAGCCAGGTGGTGCTCGACCGCCCGATTAAGGCGATCGGCCTGCATGAGGTGAAGATCGCGCTTCACCCCGAAGTGGCGGTGTCCGTGAAGGTCAACGTCGCGCGCTCGCCCGAGGAGGCCGACCTCCAGGCGCAGGGCGTCGATGTCATGGCGCAGATGTTCGAGCGCGACACGGCCGCGTTCACCGAGGAGTTCGAGCCGGGTCTCGAGCCCGGAATTCCTGCGGCGCCGGAGAATCCGGGCACTCCAGCCGAAGCCGAAGTCGGGATCAGCACCGAGGAGCCCGAGGCTCCAGCCGCGGAATCTGAGGTCCCGGGCGCGGAGGGGGGCGAGGCCGAGCAGGCCTGAGCCCGAAACAGCCCAAAATGTTGAGGCCGCCGGTCGCTTCGATCGGCGGCCTTTTTTTGTTGCGCCGAGCCGTTCGTCGCAAAGTTCGTTTGGCCTTAGGAACGGTTACTCCCCACGCCTTGTTTAGCTGACGAGCATGGGGGCCATGTGAGGAGTCATTCACGATGGCTGAAGAACGGGACGATCAGGAATTCGGCGGCACCGAAGGCGGGCAGGAAGGCCGGCAACCGACAGGCCAACAGGCGCAGCAGCCGACGGGCCAACAGGCCCAGCAACCCACCGGCCAACAGGGCCAGCCGGGCCAGTTCGGACAACAGCAGGCCCAGCAGCCGACCGGGCAGCAAGGCGGCCAACCGATTGGCGGCAACGACAGCCAGACCGGCACCGGCACGCCGCTCAGCCAAGGCTCGGAGTTTGGCGGGCAGAGCTCGAGCGGCCAAACGCAGTCGAACAGCGGTAGCGGCGATACGCTGACCAGCGACCAGGGACAGGGTATCGGCTCGCAACCGCCCAGCGGCAGCGCCGGCGGCGGCTCGTCCGACGAGGGGTTCATCGGCTCGCAGGGCAGCGGATCCGACGATTATCTGCAAGATCGCGGGTCGGAACCTTCCGGTTCGTCGTCCGCGCAAGCGACCGAAGGCAGCGACTTCGCCAAGCAGGGTCGCGGCGCGCTCGATGAAGACGAGAATGAGTCCGACAGCGGCGAGTCCGACGGTTCAGGCGGCGGCGGTTCGTTCTAGAGCGACGCCTTCACCCAACGGATAGCGCCGCGTTCCCGCAGGGGAGCGCGGCGCTTCTTTTCAGGCCGCTTCTCTCGCCAGGAACGCAGTCTCTCGCTCGATCCATTCCGACAGGCTCGGCCGCGCAAGGATCCGCTCGACGTAGGCGACGGTGCGCGGATAGCGCCCCGGATCGACGGGCGTGTCGGTATGGCGAAAGTTGGCGAACGGACCAGCCACCGCGATGTCGGCAAGGGTCAACCGGTCGCCGACCAGATAGCCGCCCTCTTCCGGCACGACTTTTTCGAGGTAATCAAGGATCGGCGGCAAGTCGTTGAGCTCGGCCTGCTCGGCGGCTTCGAGGTCGCCTGGACGGCCGAGGAATCGCGGCGCAACGATCTTGTTGAAGAAGATCTTCGCGCCGCACGACACCAGGATGGTATCCGCGAATTCCTCGTACCAAATGGTCTTGCCGCGCTGTTGGGGATCGGCCGGGATCAGCGCCGGCTGCGGATGCCTGGCCTCGAGATAGTGGATGATCGCGCTCGAGTCCGCGAGGGTGAAGTCGCCGTCGCGCAGCGCGGGCATTTTCCGGAACGGGCTCGCTTCCAGATATTCGGCCGAATGGTTGGGAAAACCGGTCGGCTCTACGTCGAGCTCGATACCCTTCTCTGCGGCGAAGGCCAGCGCCTTGCGCACGTATGGCGATAGTGACGAGCCATAGACGATCATCGGCTGCCTCCCTGTTTCGCGCGGCGAGCCGGGGACATTCGGACGCCGTTCGCTCGTTGAAGCTCGCGGATTCACTAGGAGAGGACATCATGCGCAGCAACAGCGGCAAGGACGAATCCCGCAACAACCTGCACGACCCAACGATGCGCGATCGCGAGCTCGGGCGTGGCGACACCGCGACAGCCGAGAAAAAGCCGAAGGCGCCCGCGGACCACCGCGAGGGCCGCAAGGACTAACGGACGCGGTAATAGTCGGCGATCCGATCGAGCGCGAAGGTGAGGACCAGCTTGCCCGCGCGTGCCGGCCAGCACAGTGCCGTTTCCGCGTCGCGCATCCCTTCGCCGGCGCAGACGACGCGCCACAGAATGTCGGCGAGCCCAGGTCCAGCGCTGGCGATCGCGTCGTCGAACCGGCGTTTGGCGTCGATCTGCGCGCCGGTGAGGTCGGGCTTGCCCGCACCGCCGCCACGCCCCCGCGCGACCGGCGCCGCGTCCCACGCCATGGTGACGCGGGGTGCGAGCTGGGCTCGTTCCCAATCGGCGCGCAGCCGCTCCCCGGCGTCGAATTGACGCTGGCTGACAAAGCCGCGTGCGAACAGCCATCCGAGCGGCGATTCCGCCATGTTGATGGTAACCGATCGCGCCGCGCGGAATCCGCTTCGTTCGGAAGCGACCCCGCCTTGGATTGCGCGATCTCCGAGCAAGCGTCGCTGTCCCATCTTGTCTCCACCATTCGAGTCGGGCAGGACTTGCCACAACGGCAAAACTGTAGGACAGTATAAAAACCAGCTTGGTTAGTTATGAGGCTCGATCGATGATCACGCGGATAAGGGAGGTGAGGCGCGCGCGCGGCATGACGCTGGAGGACGTCGCGCTGCGCTGCAGGCCGCCGACGACTGCGCAGACCATTGGCCGTCTCGAGACCGGGACCCGTACCGTGTCGGTCGGCTGGCTCAACCGGATTGCCGCGGCGCTCGGAGTCGAGGCGCAGGATCTGGTCGAGGGCGGCGACAAGGCGGAGCTGAAGGTCGCTGCGATCCTCGGTGCTGGCGGTGCGATGGCGCCGCGCAAGACGGCGATCGTCGTCCCGCCCCGCGTGGATGAGGGGCAGATCGCCGTCCTGGTCGCCGGCAGCGTTGGCGATTACCGGTCGGGCGATGAGCTGTGGTGCGAGACATTGCAGCCGGCCGATTACGGGCGCGCGCTCAACCGCGACGTGCTGGTACCGCGGCCCGCGGGCCGGTTCCTGTTCGGCCGGCTGATCAACCGCGATGAGGAGAAGCTGCAAATCCTCCCGCTCGAATCCGGCGGCCGCCAGCAAGTCGTCGCCAACCCGCCGTGGTTGGCAGTCGCGGCCAGGCTGGTGCGGAGCCTCTAGGTCGAGCTCGTGGTGGGCGGTGACGGGCTCGAACCGCCGACCCTCTCGGTGTAAACGAGATGCTCTACCAACTGAGCTAACCGCCCGCCTCTTCGGAGATGGCGGGTTTCCGGCCAATTCTCAAGCGCTCAACTCGGCAGGAACGGAGCGGCAACGAAGAGTTGCCTTGTGGTGCATCGAGTCCTGAAATCCCCGAACTCGACGCGCCATCAGCGCCGCCGGACTGTGTCCACCCCCTACGCGACCTTCCGCGCGCACCTCGAGCGGGCGC
>DATENV010000341.1:0-2733 GCA_035274805.1 Sphingomicrobium sp.
ATTCGCAGCCGCCCTTCGCCGGCGAGGTTCCGGGCATCGCGCGGCGCCAGAAATCTCCCTCTCCACTTGAGGGAGAGGGTCGGGGTGAGGGCCTCCCCGGCCAGGTCGTCAACGAGCATGGCGAGTGGGAGGACGAGGACAGCTACCTCCGCCGCGCCGAGGAAGCGCGCGACAGCATCGCGATGAAGCTGCTGCGCATCCGCCGGCTCTATTTGCAGGAGATCAGCGGCTCGCCCGGCAAGCGCGCCGCGTTCGAGATCCTGACCGAGCTGCCGGTCGACTGGGACCTAGCGGCGCAGGGCGAGCCGCAGCCCGACGAGCCGTGGAACCGTGCCGGCTCGCGCCAGCCCGACATGATCCTCACCGCCGAAAGCGGCTGGTCGGCCGGCGACATCGGCTACGGCCCCGACAAGAAGGCGGAGCTTCGGCGGGCGATCGACGCGCATCGCGCCGCCGAAGGACTCCCGGCGGTGGAGTGGGGCGCCGATATCACCGACGGCACCGACGCCGGCACGCCGCAAAATCATCCTCCCCGAGATTGCTCGGGGAGGCGGACCAGCGACGCTGGTGGAGGGGCCGAATGAATCACGACGACATCATCCGCCGCCTCCTCGCGGCGGCCGCCGAGCCCGCGCAGCGCAATGCGGCGCGCCTCGCCTGGGCGCGCGAGATGCTCGACCAATGGTCGGCGGCGCAGCGAGCAATGGACGATCGCTGCAGTGCAGCGGTCGGGCATTTGAGCGAGGAGGAGTTCGAGCGGCTGTGCGACGCCGAGCAGGCAAAGGTCGACGCGACCCGCGCGCAGATCGATGCGGTGATCGAGCGCGATATTTGGCCGCGCGAGCTGTACTTCGGGTGCGTCTAGATCCGCGGGGCGGAGGGGGGCCGCAGGATGAAGAAAGGGCGGCCGGTCCGCGCGCCGGCCGCCCTCAGTTGCTGCTGCGCCGGAAAGGGGATTAACGACGCTGCGATATTCAACGGAGACGCGCGTGGCGGGGTTCCGTAAGCCGATGAAAATTCAATGAAAATCCAGTGCGGCGAGCCGCGCGTTACTGCCGGCGAGCGGCGAGCCCGCGCGACGTGACAGGACTGAGGTCACGTTGACATTAGCATCTCGATTGTAAACTACAGTTGACATGGGCGACCTTTGTAAACTATAGGAGACACAGTTGATCGAGGTCAGGCAGACCAAACGGTTTGCAACCTGGCTCAAGGGTTTGCGTGACGACCGTGCCCGTGCTCGCATCCTGAAGAGGCTCGATCGGGCGAGGGGCGGCAATTTGGGAGACGTCGCTTCGGTTGGCGGAGGCGTCTCGGAGATGAGGATTTTCTGTGGTCCAGGCTATCGCGTCTATTTCGTTCAGCGCGGATCGGAGCTGATCCTGCTGCTGTGCGGCGGCGGCGACAAGTCGAGCCAGGCCGCGGACATTGAGGAAGCGAAGACCCTCGCCAAGGCAATTGGGCAATGAAGGAGATCGAGTGATGGCGAAGGTCGAAACCACTTCATTCGATTCCGCGGATTACCTCGACAGTGCCGAGGCCATTGCCGCCTACCTCGACGCCTATCTGGAGGATTCCACGCCCGAAGAGCTCCGCAACGCGCTCGCCACGGTCGCGCGCTCGCACGGCATTTCGGACCTCGCGCGGCGCAGCGGCGTCAGCCGGCCGGGAATCTATAAGGCGCTGGGCGAGGACGGGAACCCATCGTTCGAAACAATCCGCTCGATCCTGGCCGCGATGGGGCTTCGGCTGACGGTCGAGCCGGCCGAGGCGGTGTAGGCTCTCTCCGTCATCCCGGACTTGTTCCGGGATCCACCTCCTTGTCGGATGCAGCAACTGTGACCGGAGTTCTCCCGTGCCCGCCGACGGTCCTACCAGCTTGCATGCCTTGGCCGATGGCGCTCGCGGACGACCTCGCCGACAATCAAATGCTTCTTCAGCGCCTTGCGCAGCGTCTCGGCGCCGTGCGAGCTCATGCAGACCAGGCGGACGCCGCCGCTGTGAAGCCGTTCGATCGCCGACACGCTGACCTTCGCGTCCTGGCATTTCGCGAGCGCTTCGGTTTCGGTCATGGACAGCAGCAGCATCCGGCTCACGGCCTGGCGCCCCGTTTTGCCGCCGCCAGCGCGTCGCGCGCGCTCGAATAGCGGTAGCCGCCCCACAGAAAGACGTCGGCCGGCACCCGCTCGATGCCGTAGCGGTCGAGTTCGGCCTGTTCGGCCTTGTCCACGCTCATGCCGCGACCGCGATCGTGCGGATGCTCCGCGCGTCGGCGATCTGCGCGGCATAGGCGCGCGCGAGCCCGCGGTGCGCGGCGCGCGCCTCTTCGCACGCGGCATTGTCGGACATGAACAGGGACACCTGGTGGCGATGATATAGGTAATTGAGGTCCATGAGATGGGCTCCGTTGCGGTAAGCGGGAGCACCTTCGGGTCTCTCAGCCGCACGAGCCTACGAGGGGTCGTTTCGTGCGATGCCCCTCCTTAGCACGGCGGGGCTGGGGAGCCTAATGGCGGAGATGCTGCGGCGGTCGTCGGCCCGCGCGGCTACGTTCAACTACTTCTTCGCCTTCCGCTTCGCATAACGCGCATCCCTTGCCGCCTTCTTCTCGGCCTCGGTCTTGGGAACGGCGGCAGCCGCCGCCTTGGCAGCAGCCGCATCGGCAGCGGCGGCATCCTTCACCGCCACCTCGGCCGCGACCTTCTTCGCCGCTTTCCTGCTCGCCGCTTTCTC
>DATENV010000342.1:0-2719 GCA_035274805.1 Sphingomicrobium sp.
CGAAGGGCAGGTCGTCGCCGGGTCACTCAGCGATGCGGTGCAGACGCGCGACCTGTGGACCTTCCGCCGCGATACCAATTCGCGCGATCCCAACTGGCTGCTGATCGAGACCGACGAGGAAGAGTGAAGGCGATCGCACGAGCGCTCGCGCTCGCTTCTTTCGCGCTGCTTGCCGCCTGCGCCACCAGACCGGCACCCCCGCCCGAACTTCCCGCTCCCGCGCCGGCGCCCAGGCCTTCGCCTCCTCCGACGCCGATTCCGCCGCCAGTGCCGGTCGGCCGCAACGCCGCGGAAACCGGCATCAAGGTCGAGGCTGCGCGCGTGCTGAAAGCCGAGGAGGCGGGCAGGGCGCTCGCGGCCTTCCGGATAAGCTGCCCGGTCCTGGTGAGGCGTAACGATGCGTCCGGCCTGACGCAGCCCGGTGAGTGGCTGCCTCTTTGTGCGCAGGCGGCAACACTCGATCCCGCTTTCGCCCCGGGCTTTTTTTACTACGGCTTCGACTGGGTGAAGGTCGGCGACGGCCGCGCCTTCGCGACCGGCTATTACGAGCCCGAGATCGAAGGTTCCCGGACGCCGCAGCCGGGGTACGTGCCGCTCTACCGCCTGCCGCCGGATCTCGTCCGCTGCACGAAGGCCGACGGCACGGCGGGCCGCGGGCGGATCGACGCCACTGGTGCCTGCGTCCTTTATTTCACCCGCGCCGAGATCGAGGACGGAGTGCTCGCGGGCAAAGGCCTGGAGCTCGCCTGGGCCAAGGACCCGGTCGACCTATTCTTCCTGGAAATCCAGGGGTCGGGCCGGATCCATTTCGACGACGGGACGGTGATGCGCGTCGGTTATGCGGGCCAGAACGGCCGCGAATATGTCGCGATCGGGCGGCTGCTCCGCGACCGCGGCATCCTGCCGCCGGGCGGGGCGAACATGCAGGCGATCAAGGACTGGATCCGCGCCAACCCGGATCAGGGCCGAGCGCTGATGCGGGAGAACCTGTCTTACATCTTCTTCAAGGAGCTGACCGGCCCCGGCCCGCTCGGGGCGATGAACGTACCGGTGACGCCCCGCGCGACGGTCGCCACCGACCCCAATTACGTGCCGCTCGGCGCGCCGGTTTATATCCACAAGGCCGACCGGCCTGAAATCGTCGGCCCGTGGGTCGCGCAGGATACTGGCGGCGCGATCAAGGGCCCCAACCGGTTCGACACCTTCTGGGGCGCGGGTCGGGAAGCGGTCGCGATTGCCGGCGGGATGTCGGCCACCGGCCAAGCCCTGATCCTGGTGCCCAAGGGCGCGGCCGCGCGTGCGCTCGCTCAGCCCTGACGAGGCCGAGCTCTGGGCGAGGGTAACGGCGACAATTCGCCCGCTGTCCCGAGAGAAACAATCCTCCGCGGAACCGGGAGGGGAATCGCCGAAGGCGGTGGAGGCGGCCCGGAGCTTTGCACGCCACCCCCTCCACCATCCCGCTTCGCGCGATGGTCCCCCTCCCCGGATCGGGGAGGAGCTGCATCGCGCAACGCTCGACGGCAGCTGGGACAAGAGGCTGCGAAGCGGCACGGTCGAGCCCGACCGGGTGCTCGACCTCCACGGGATGAACCTCGAGCGCGCTTGGGAAGCGATCGACCGCGGCCTCGAGCAGGCGATCGCGCGGGGCGACCGCGTCCTGTTGCTGATCACCGGCCACCATCGCCCGGGCGACCCGCCGGTCCAGCGCGGCCGCATCCGGGCGGCCGTTCACGACTGGCTCGCCGCATCACGCCACGCGAGCCACATCGCGGCGGTGAGAGGTGCGCACCGCCGCCACGGCGGCGGCGGCAGCCTTTATCTCATTTTGAAACGCCAGCAGCGCCGATGACGGTTTCTTAACCTCGATTCATTACCGCGGAGGCGTGGGCGGAGAATTTCCGCCTCGCGAGGCGCACCAGATACATGACCGCAGGCACGGCCCAGAAGATCAGCAACGCGGTCCTGTCGTGCACCGCCGGCATTGCCTCTTTCCTCTTTTCGCTCGGGGCGCTCCTCTATCTGACGGAGCTCGACCAGAAGATCCTCGCCGCGCTGGTGGCCGGCGCGTTCTGCCTGCTGATCAGCTACGTTGCGGCCGAGCGGCCGAACAGCGAAAGCGCGCGCGCCTTGTCCGCGCTCAGCGAACGGCTCCTCGCGGTGGAGGATGGCGACCTGGTTTCCCCCGCGCCAAGCTCGGTGCATCGCAACATGCCCAAGCTCGCCGCGGCGGTCGACAGCCTGTTCGCCGAGGTTCGGGCCTCGATCGAAAACGCCCATGCGCTCGGCATGTACGATCCGGTGACCTCGCTTCCCAACCGGCTCCATTTCCGTTCGGAAGCGGACAAGCTGATCAGTGAGGTGCCGGACGGCGGCCGCTCGGCGATGCTTTTCGTCGATCTCGATCGCTTCAAGATGGTCAACGACAGCCTCGGCCATGCGCGCGGCGACCAATTGTTGATCATGGTCGCCAACCGGCTGCGCGTCGTCGTCAACGCCGAGCTTACCGGCACCGCCAAAACCCGGCCGCTGCTTGCCCGCCTGGCCGGCGACGAATTCACGATCTTCTTCCCGGAAATCGAGTCTGTGGCGGAGATCGAACGGGTCGCCCGGCGCATCGTGCTGGCGATCTCCGAGCCGTTCGAGCTGTGCTCGCACAGCGTCGACATCGGCGCCTCGATCGGCGTTGCCGTGTCGCCCGACCATGGCACGAGCATCGAAG
>DATENV010000343.1:0-9517 GCA_035274805.1 Sphingomicrobium sp.
AACTCCGCATATCATCAGGTTTCGTTTCCCTTCAGTAACTTAAATCAGTTTCCGCTGATGCCTGCCGCCCGGATGCGGCGCATCCAGTCGCTCACTTGGCGCGGCCCGCCGTCGCTTGTGGATAATTCGCCGACGATCGGCGTTGCCTCATTCGGACCCGCGCCTTAATTGCCGGATCGCACTCGCGTGTGAGAGTCGCGCGCCCGCCTAGCCCGCCGGAGAACGTCAGCCAGTGCCGAGACGCGTCAAGGATTTCATCGACATTAGCGAATATACCTCGCTCGAGGACCTCATCCGCTATCTCGAGACGATCCGCGACAATTTGCCGCCCGAGCACCAGGCCGAGCTCAAGATCCGCGGCGACGAAGTGTTCGGCCGCCGCCTGACCATCACCTACTTTCGCGAGCAGACGCCCGACGAGGTTGAGCTGGAGTCGAAATATGCGGGCGGCGGGGAGGACGGCCCGACGATCGACGACCTGCGCCGCAAGCTCGACGAGGTCCCGTACAAGTTGGGCAAGTCGAAAAGCCGCTGAGGGCGTTCAGGCGCCGCCGTTGCCGGACCGGCTCACCAGCCGCTCGCGCTCCCACAGCTCGTACCGCCCGCTGCCGGCGCGCTCCTCCGCTTGCCGGGCAGCGTCCTCGTCGCCGTCGGCTTCGATCCAGTCGGCACCTTCGATCTTGCCGGCTCGATCGAGCCGGTAGAGCCGATAACTTGGCAATGCAGAAACCCCCGATCAGCCGTGCTTATCACGGCGTTCAGCAGCGGCGAATCACCTGGATTATAATGCCGCGAGCGCTTTCCATTTGAAAACACAGGATTTTCTGGAATGTCGGCTGCGTGTAACCTAGGTTAACCGCAAAACCGCGGGGCCGTTGCACAAGGACGCGCGATGATCAGCGTGCATCTCAAGAAGCTGCGGCGGCGTGCCGAGATCACCGCCGAAGAAGAACGGGCGATCCGCGCCTGCGTTGCCGGAACGCGCGAAGTCCGGGCGGACGAAATTTTCGTCCGGTCCGGCGAGAAGCTCAATGCCAGCACGATCCTGATCGACGGCTGGATGGCGCGGAGCAAGGACCTGCCAAGCGGCGAACGGCAGATCATCGAGCTGCACGTCGCGGGCGATTTCACCGACCTTCACGGCTTCACCTTGTCGTGCCTCGATCACGACATCCTCGCGCTCAGCGACTGCACCGTCGGCGTCGTCCCGCACGAACGGCTGCTCGACATCACCAGCCGCTTTCCGCGATTGGCAAGGCTCTACTGGTTCACGACCAACGTGGACATGGCGATGCACGGCGAATGGTCGCTGTCCCTGGGGCAGCGATCGGCAATCTCGCGAATGGCCCACCTGTTCTGCGAGCTATACTCGCGCCTGGAAGTGGTCGGGCGCGCGACCAATAATGAATATGAGCTGCCGCTGACGCAGCGCGAGCTGTCGGAATGCCTGGGCTTGACCGTGGTGCATGCCAACCGAACGCTCCAGGAGCTCCGGCGGCGCGGCTTGCTCGAGTTCGAGAACCGGCAGGTGAAGATCCTCGACTGGCGCGGCATCGAGCGGGTCGCCGAGTTCGACCCTGCCTATCTCTATCTCGACCGGCGAGAGTTCTAGCCGACGCTGTCCTCGACCCAGTCGGCGTAGGGCGCGAAGAGCTTGTCGATCGGCCAGGTCGCGACGCAGGGGACGTCATAGCTGTGCAAACCGGCGATGCGGGTGATCAGCGCGTCGGCGCGGGCGTGCGACGTCTTGAAGATCGCGGCGACTTCATCGGCGGTTTCGAGCTTGCCCTGCCAGCGGTAGATCGAGCGAAGCGGGCCGAGGATGTTGACGCAGGCGGCGAGCCGCTCCTCGACCACGATGCGTCCGATGCGCTCGGCTTCGTCGGCGTCGGCGAACACCGCATAGACTGATATGACGCTCATCGGCGCCTCCCAAGTTCGTGCGCGCCCCATACCGTGGCCGCGACCAGCAGCGCTCCGGTCGCCTGGTGCAGCGTGGCAAGCCACAACGCGATCCCCGACAGAACGGTCAGGATTCCGAGGATGATCTGCGTTCCGAACGCGGAATGGATCGCGATCGAGGCGGCGCGCGCGCCTTCGATCCGGCGGACGCGGCGCGCGAACAGGATGAGGACGACGACGACGACCCACGCCCACCAGCGGTGGAGGAAGTGGAGCAGGAACGGGTCGTGGGTCATGGCGAACAGCGGCCCATTCGACCAGTCGATGCCCTTAGGCACGAACCGGCCGTTCATGTCGGGCCAGCTATTCGAGACGTAACCGGCGCGGAACCCCGCGACCCACGCGCCGAGCAGCAGCTGGACGAACAAGGTCCCGAGCGCGAGCAGACCCCAGCGGCTGAGCCGCGCCGGCCTGGCACCGCTCTGGCGGAGGTCGAGCGCGGTCCAGATCAGCGCACCGAACAGGAACAGCGCGAACAACAAATGCGCCGACAGGCGGTAGGGGCTGACTTCGGTGCGGCCTTCGAGGCCGGACATGACCATGAACCAGCCGACTGCGCCCTGCAGGCCGCCGAGGACGAACAAGGCGGCGAGGCGCCAGCCGTAGCCGTGCGGAATCGCGCGTTTCGCAGCGAACCAGCCAACGCCGAGGAAAAAGACGAGGCCGACGACGCGTCCGAGAAACCGATGGACCCATTCCCAGAAGAAGATGAACTTGAAGCCGGCGAGCGTCATCCCGGCGGGCCCGGCGACCTGCTGGTATTGCGGAGTCTGCTTGTAGAGGTTGAAGGCGTGGGCCCAGTCGGCGGGTGTGAGCGGCGGCAGAGTACCGCTGATCGGCTGCCATCTGGTGATCGACAGGCCGCTTTCGGTCAGCCGGGTGATCCCGCCGATGACCACCATCGCGAACACCAAAGCGGCGACGAACAGCAGCAGGTTCGACAGCCCGCGCGCCGAGATCTCGCGGTCGGCGGAAACCGATGAAGCGGTGGTTGAGGCGAAGTCCATGAGGCGAGCGCCTATTCGCGTGCGGCAAGCGGCTCGGCAAGTCCCGATGTTATATTGTAACTCTTTCGACGTTATTCTATATCGAGCCCGCATGCTGCAGTTGACCTTCTCGACCGGGCGCCTCGACCGCCTCGCGATGGGCCTTTCCGGCCTCTGCGTCGTGCATTGCCTGGCAACCGCGGTGATCATCGGCTTGCTTGCTTCGGCGGGCGGCCTCCTCGGCTCGCCGGTCATCCACGAAGCCGGCCTGGCCGTTGCGATGGTCTTCGCGTCGATCGCGCTGGGCCGCGGCATCCTCGAGCATGGTTTCATGCTGCCGAGCGCAATTGGCGGACTGGGTCTCGGGGTTATGGCCGGATCCCTGACTCTGCCCCATAGCGGCACCGAAATCGCCTATTCGGTGGCTGGCGTGATGATCCTCGCGCTCGGCCATCGCCTGAACCTGATCGCCTCGGAATAGGGCTCCCTTGCTGCTCCGGCGGGCGAGATTTATCCGGATGGACACGAATGACGCAGCATGATCATCAGCTCCATGAAGGGGAATCGCTAAAAGCCGCGGCGCGCGACCGCTTGACCCGCCAAGGCGAGCAATGGACCGACATGCGGGCGGCGGTGTTCGACGCGCTGGCGAGCTTCGACAAGCCGGCGAGCGCCTATGACATAGCCGAGCAGGTCTCGAAGGCGCAGGGGCGGCGAGTGGCGGCAAACAGCGTCTACCGGATCCTCGACCTATTCGTCGGCGCCAATCTCGCGCGCCGGGTGGAGAGCGCCAACGCCTATGTCGCCAACCAGCATCCGGCCTGCCTCCACGACTGCATCTTCCTGATCTGCGACACGTGCGGGCAGGCGGTGCACATCGATTACGACAGCGTGACCAGCGGCGTGCGCGCCGCCGCCGAGGATGCGGGCTTTTCCACGCCGCGGCCGGTGATCGAGGTGCGCGGCACCTGCGGCGACTGCGGCGAGCCCTGAGTAAACGCTGAGCAATCGCTGAAATCGTCGGATTTGGTCAGCCCGCAGCGGCCACGTTGATGACATCCGGGGCCCGCCCGCGTAAGGCCCGCTGCAATGAGTGACCGTCCAGTTACACCGCTGCTCGACACCGTGCAGGTCCCGGCCGCCCTGCGCGCGCTGAGCAAGGATGAGCTGCCGCAGCTCGCCGATGAGCTTCGCCAGGAAGTGATTTCGGCGGTCTCGGTGACGGGCGGCCATTTGGGTGCCGGGCTCGGCGTGGTCGAGCTGACCGTCGCGCTGCACTATGTGTTCGATACCCCCGATGACAAATTGATCTGGGACGTCGGGCACCAGGCCTATCCCCACAAGATCCTGACCGGCCGCCGCGACCGCATCCGCACGCTTCGCCAGGGCGGCGGGCTCAGCGGGTTCACCCGGCGCGCCGAGAGCGAGTACGACCCGTTCGGCGCCGCGCACAGCTCGACGTCCATCTCCGCCGCGCTCGGCTTCGCGATCGCCAACAAGCTCGCTGGCTCGCCCGGGCGCGCGATCGCTGTGATAGGCGACGGCGCCCTGTCCGCCGGCATGGCCTATGAGGCGATGAACAATGCGGCCGCGGCCGGTAACCGGCTGATCGTCATCCTCAACGACAACGACATGTCGATCGCACCGCCGGTCGGGTCCTTGCGCAACGCGCTGGCGAGACTGGTGAGCTCGGGCAAATATCTGACGCCGCGCAAGCTCGCGCAACGGCTGGCGCGGGCGATGCCCGACGGCCTCCACAGCTCGCTTCGGCGGATGGAGGAATATGCGCGCGGGATGCTGACCGGCGGCACGTTGTTCGACGAGCTCGGCTTCTACTACGTCGGGCCGGTCGACGGACATAATGTCGAAGCCCTGGTCGACGTGCTGGAGAACGTCAGAGACGCGGAAGAAGGGCCGATGCTGGTCCACGTCGTCACGAAGAAGGGCAAGGGCTACGCGCCAGCCGAGAACGCCGCCGACAAATATCACGGCGTGGTCAAGTTCGACGTCGTCTCCGGCGTCCAGGCCAAGGCGGCGGCGGGCGCGCCGAGCTACACCAGCGTCTATGCCAAGGCGCTCAGCGCGGAGATGGCGCGCGACGAAAAAATCGTGGCGATCACCGCGGCGATGCCGTCGGGCACGGGCCTCGACAAGGTCGGCGAGCAGTTCCCCGACCGGACGTTCGACGTCGGCATCGCCGAGCAGCACGCGGTGACGTTTGCCGCCGGACTCGCCGCGCAGGGCCACCGGCCGTTCGCCACGATCTACTCGACCTTCCTGCAACGCGCTTACGACCAGGTCGTCCACGACGTCGCGATCCAGAATTTGCCGGTGCGATTCGCGATGGACCGGGCCGGGCTGGTCGGTGCGGACGGCGCGACGCATGCGGGCGCGTTCGACCTCGCTTACCTCTGCACGCTTCCGAACTTCGTAGTGATGGCCGCGGCCGACGAGGCCGAACTGTGCCACATGGTCCACACCATGGCGCTGCACGACGGCGGACCGATCGCGGTGCGCTATCCGCGCGGCGAGGGCCGGGGTGTGCCGCTGCCGGAACAGCCGCAGGCGCTCGAGATCGGCAAAGGGCGCATTGTCCGCGAGGGCAAGACGGTGGCGATCCTGTCGCTCGGAACGCGGCTCGCGGAAGCGGAGAAGGCCGCCGACCAGCTCGATGCCATGGGCCTTTCCGCGACCGTCGCCGACCTGCGCTTCGCCAAGCCGCTCGACGGCGAACTGATCCGCCGCCTGCTGACGACGCACGAGGTGGCGGTGACGATCGAGGAGGCGTCCATTGGTGGCCTCGGCGCCCACGTGCTGACGCTCGCCAGCGACGAGGGCCTGGTCGATGGCGGCCTCAAGATCCGGACGATGCGCCTGCCCGACCGCTTCCAGGAGCATGACAAGCCCGACAAGCAATATGACGAGGCGCGCCTCAACGCGCCGCACATCGTCGAGACCGTGCTGAAGGCACTCCGCCGCAACAGTGTCGGCGTGGAGGAGGTTCGTGCCTAGCCGAGCCCGAGATGCTGACCGACGCGAAGCTGAACTTCTCGAAGGGCGGTCTCGCCAACTCGGCCGATTTTCTCTGCGGTCGCTGTTTCCAAAGTCGCAAGCTTTGTAGTTCGGATGACCGAGGGGATTGGAAGTCCCGCCGCTTCATGGTCCGACACTTCAACGTCGCCGGGCCAACGCTTTCGTTTCGCGTTTGTGATCATCGCAACCCAGATCAGCAGCCCCTCGGGACCAATCGGCTCGTGCGTGATGACGAGGGCAGGCCGATGACGATGGACGTTGCTCTCGACGTGCGGGAAGAGGACGCGCACGACATCGCCCGCCTCAAATCGAGTCATAGGCGGCGTCGAGCTCGTCCGACCACTCGGTGAATGAGGCAAAGGGTCGGTCGAACGGATCGCCCGCCCGCCGCATGATCACGCGGTCGCCTTCGATCTCGTACGCGATTTCGTCGCCCGGCTTGACGCCGAGAGCCAATCGAACCGCGCGTGGAATCGTGGTTTGCGCCTTTGCAGTGATGCGTCCGATGATCATCGGGTAGATGTAAGGAATTTCCTTGCGTATGACAACCGCATGGCAAGATTCCGTGCGGACCAATTGCTCGTGAGCCGCGGGCTGGCGGAGAGCCGGACCCGGGCGCAGGCGCTGATCATGGCCGGGGCGGTGTTCGCGGGCGAGCGGAAGCTCGCGAAGGCCGGCGAATTGCTGGCGGAGGACGCGCCGCTCGAAGTGCGGGGCAAGGACCATCCGTGGGTGTCGCGCGGGGGGATCAAGCTCGACCATGCACTGACGCATTTCGGCTTTGACGTAACGGCCGCGGTGGCGCTCGATGTTGGAAGCTCGACTGGCGGGTTCACCGACGTCTTGCTCTCGCGTGGGGCGACGAAGGTCTATGCGGTCGATGTCGGCACCAACCAGCTGGCGTGGAAGCTGCGACAGGACCCGCGCGTCGTCGTGCATGAGCAGACCAACGCCCGCAACCTCGACGGCGCCATCATTCCCGAGCCGGTCGACATCATCGTCTGCGACGCGAGCTTCATCGGCCTCGCCAAGGTGCTCGAGGCGCCCCTCAAGCTCGCCAGGGTAGGCGCGAAACTGGTGGCGCTGATCAAGCCGCAGTTCGAGGCGGGGCGCGAGGAAGTGGGGAAGGGCGGGGTCGTCCGCGATCCGGCGGTACACCAGCGGGTGTGCGAGGAAGCAGCGGCCTGGGTCCGGTCGCAGGGATGGAACGTGCTCGGCGTTGTCCCGAGCCCGATCACCGGGCCCGAAGGCAATGTCGAGTTCCTGCTCGGCGCCCAAAAGGACTGAAGCCCAGAAAACTGGGGATAGTTGAAGGACTTGGGGATAGGTCCCGCGGCCAGGGTGGCGGAACGGGCCGCGAGACCCTATTTCCGCGCCGAAAGGGAGGAACTGCGGATGCAGTCCGAGAACAAGCTGTTCGACGACTTCGTGAAGATGGTGAACGGCGTTGCCGGCACCTTCGCGGGCATGGGCCGGGAGGCCGAAGCCAGCGCGCGCGAACGGTTCAAGGAATGGATGGGTGGCGCCGATTTCGTCGGCCGCGACGAGTTCGAGGCGGTCAAGGCAATGGCCGCGGCCGCGCGCGACGAGAACGAGATCCTGAAAGGCCGGATCGCGGCGCTCGAGGCGAAGGTCGCGGGGCCGGCGGCGGGCACCAAGCGGACGCCAAAGGCCAAGCCGGGGGCATGATCCTGAGCGAGGAGGAAATCCAGGAAGAGCGCGACGACGGCGCCCCGATCGAGGTGCTCGAGCAATATTTCGAGGCGCGCGGCTGGGCGTGCGAGCGCACCGCCGAGGGCGAGATCGTGGCTTCGGCAACCGGCAGCTGGGCGCAGTACGAGCTGCGCGGTGTGTGGCGGCCCGAAGACCAGGTGCTGCAGTTCCTCGCTTTCCCCGACATCAAGGTGGCGGCCGAGAAGCGGGCGGCGATCTTCGAGGCGCTGAGCCTGATGAACGAGCAATTGTGGCTCGGTCATTTCGAGATGTGGTCGGGTTCCGGCCTCGTCGTGTTCCGCCATTCGACCATCCTCGACGCGCGCGGAGGCGAGGGCCTTAGCCTCGAGCAGGCCGAGGCGATCGCCGAAGCGGCGGTGGAGGAGTGCGAACGCTTCTACCCGGTGTTCCAGTTCGTGCTGTGGGGCGGCAAGTCGCCCGGTGAAGCGATCGCCGCGGCGCTGATCGACACCCACGGCGAGGCTTGAGGAGGTGAGCGGAACGCTTCAGATTCCCCAGCCGACGTGGTTCGTCGGCTGCGGCCACATGGGCGGCGCGATCATCGACGGTTGGCGCCTGGGCGGCCTCGACCTCGGCCCGATCACCGTGATCCGGCCGAGCGCGATGCCCGTCGAGGGAACGCGAACGATCGCCAGCCTGGCCGACGCGGGTGCGGCGCCCAAGCTCGTAGTCCTGGCATTCAAGCCGCAGAAGCTCGACGAGATAGCGCCCGAGCTGCGGCGATACCTCAGCGCGAATACGGTGGTCGTATCGCTGCTTGCCGGGGTAGAGACGCAGAGCCTGCGCCAACGCTTTCCCGGCGCCGGCGCGATCGTCCGGGCGATGCCCAACCTGCCGGTCGCCGTTCGCCGCGGGGTGACCGGGCTCTATAGCCCAGACGCGGACGAGCGCACGCAGCGCGAGCTCAACGACCTGTTCGCGGCGCTCGGCTTCGCGATGTGGATGGCCGACGAGACGAAGCTCTCGGCGCTGGGCTCGGTCGCCGGCGCCGGACCTGCCTATGTCGCGCGCTTCATCGGGGCGTTGACCAAGGCGGGCGTCAAGCGCGGGCTGACGCAGGAGATTGCGGCGATCATCGCGCGCGAGACGGTGCTCGGCACGGCCTGGATGTCGGCGACCGGGGGCGAGGACATGGACTCGATTGCCCGGCGCGTGGCGAGCCCCAGGGGCACCACCGAAGCGGGGCTGGCGGTGCTCGACCGCGACCATGTGCTCGACGAGTTGATCGCCGTCACCATCGAAGCCGCCGCGCGCCGCGGTGCCGAGTTGGCCGCCGAGGCCCGTCAGCTTGAAGAGCCCGCGCGCCTGTCCTAGGCGCGGACAATGGCGGGCCCTTCACAAGCGACGTTCGACGACCGCGACGGCTGGATTTGGTTCGACGGCGAGCTGGTCCCGTGGCGCGACGCGCGCGTCCACGTGCTGACTCACGCGCTCCACTATGCCTCGTCGGTGTTCGAAGGGCAGCGCGCCTACAATGGCGAGATCTTCAAGCTGACCGAGCACAGCGAGCGGCTGCGCAAGAGCGCGAGCCTGCTCGGCTTCGAGCTGCCGTGGACGGTCGCGGAGATCGACGCCGCCTGCGTCGAGGTGCTCAAGGCCAACGGCTTCACCGATGCCTACATGCGCCCGGTCGCGTGGCGCGGTTCGGAATCGATGGGCGTCGCGCCGGGCCAGACCCGGCCGCACCTCGCGATCGCCGCCTGGGAATGGGGCAAATATTACGAGCCGCGGGCGAGCGCGAGCGGCATCCGGATGGACATCGCGCCGTGGCGCCGGCCAGCGCCCTACACTGCGCCGACCGA
>DATENV010000344.1:0-3619 GCA_035274805.1 Sphingomicrobium sp.
AGGCTGAAGGTCCGCACGTTGTGCTCGAAATAGGCTTCGGCGATCGCTTCCTCGGCCTTCACCGGATGCATGAAGCATTGGATGGCGTCAGGCAGCGTCTCGTGGACCAGGCGAACCTCGCCAATCGAGGCGACGTCGTAATGCGTGACGCCCGCTTCCCACAGGATGTGCAGCAGGTCGGGCGACGGATTCGCCTTGACCGCATAAAGCGAGCGTCCCGGGAACTTCTTGACGAAGAACCGGGCCGCGCGGCGCGCGGCGTGCGGGCGAAGCAAAGTGACCGGCTGGACCGGGCGCTGCTTGGCGATAGCGGCAGCCCCCCGGCTGCCGGTCGGGGCGGCGGCTAGCCCCAGCGCGCGATGATGATTGTGCAACTCAAGGGACCTCCAACAGGCACGTTCGACAAAAGAGCTGCCTTGCGGTTGGAAGTCCCATGGGGCAGCGAGCGCGATATATGTGCGGGGGTCCCCCCTGTAAAGATTCTTTGGTGTTCAGCTGGGGATTTCGCCGCCGTATGTCGCTGATCTGCAACGGCTAATCGAAAGGGTGAAATATCAACCAGTTAGCAGAACCCTCGATTGTCGATCGCGAAGACGTCCTGACCGCGGGGCAGCGGATCGACGGATTGGTCGAATGCACCCCGCTCATCGAAAGCGAGATCGAGGGAGCCCGCTTATGGCTCAAATGCGAGTGCCTCCAGACTGGCGGCGCCTTCAAGCTCCGCGGCGCGAGCAACCGCTTGCTGCAATTGTCGGCCGAGGAGCGCACGCGGGGCGTTGTGGCATTCTCATCGGGCAATCACGCACGCGGGGTCGCCATTGCAGCGCGGCGGCTCGGCATCCGCGCGGTCATCGTGATGCCGGCGGACGCGCCGCAGGTGAAAATCGACGGAACGCGCGGCGAAGGGGCCGAAATCGTCTTCTACGACCGCCTAAGCGAGAGCCGCGAGGAGATTGCGGCGCGTCTTGCGGCCGGAACCGGCGCGACGGTGGTGCCGAGCTTCGACGATCCGGCGATCGTGGCCGGCCAGGGGACCGTCGGCTTGGAGATCGTCCAGCAGCTCGGCGGATCGCCGGCGCGCATCGTCATCCCGTGCGGCGGCGGCGGGCTCGCCTCGGGCATCGCGCTTGCCGTACCGGAGGCGGAGATCGTGATCGTCGAGCCCGATGGCTGGGACGACATGGCGCGCTCGCTCGACCTCGGCGAGATCGTGCCGGTTGCTGCGGATGCGCCGAGCACCTTCTGCGATGCGCTGCAGACGCCGCGCGCGTCGCCGATCACCTTCGGCATCTTGCGCGAGCGGGAAGCGACCGCGCTGTCGGTCAGCGATGACGAGGCAGCGGAAGCCGTGCGCTTTGCGTGGGACCGTCACGGGCTGGTCGTCGAGCCCGGAGGGGCGGTCGGCCTTTCCGCGCTGCTGTCGGGAAAGCTTGCGGCGATGGACGGGACGGTGGTGGTGTTGTCGGGCGGTAATATCGATCCGGCGCTTCACGCGCGGATCATTGCCGAAGCGGTCTAGGCGACGTTGCGGGCCTTGTACTCGCCAGGCTCGACATGGGCGGGGCTCGAGCGCTCGACCGCCTTGGTCAACTCCTCGAGCTCGGCCGCGAGCGTCTTCAGCTCGGCGGCGAGGAAGCGCCGTTCGTTCTCGGCGACCGACTCCGAGGCGTCGATCAGCGTGTCGAGCATCATCGCGATGCACGGCAGGATCGTTTCCTCGATCCGCTCGAACGCCTCGTCGAGGCGCGTCTGCTGGTCGGACGACGGCATGAGTCCATGTCGCCCATGTTTGGTTAAGTGTTCGTAAAAACAGGCGCGGTGAATGGATAAATTTTCGGGAAGCGTGCTGGCGCTGGCGATGATCGCCGGCTTTCTGCTGCTGGCGGGCGGCGTGAAGCTCGTGCTCGACCGTCAGACGCGGCGCCGCGGTGTCCTGATGGTCGTCGCAGCGCTCGTGCTGGTCATGAACGTGATGATCTGGACGGTATAGCCGGCTTGATCGGGTCGGTCGCGAGCCGCATGTCGAGATAATCGTCGACCGACTTCATCAGCAGGTCGAGCTCGTTCGCGAAGAAATGGTTCGCGTTGGGGATGAGGTCGTGGTGGATCGTGATGTGCCGCTGGGTGCGGAGCTTGTCGACCAGCTTCTGTACGGCGCCGGGCGTCACGACCTCGTCCGCCTCGCCCTGGATGATGATGCCCGAGGATGGGCACGGTGCAAGGAAGCTGAAGTCGTACATGTTGGCCGGCGGCGCGATCGAGATAAAGCCGCGGATCTCCGGGCGCCGCATCAGCAGCTGCATGCCGATCCACGCGCCGAAGCTAACCCCGGCGACCCAGGTCGTCTCCGCCTCCGGATGGATCGACTGTACCCAGTCGAGCGCGCTCGCCGCGTCCGACAACTCGCCGATGCCGTTATCGAAAATGCCCTGGCTCTTGCCGACGCCGCGGAAATTGAAGCGCAGAGTCGCGAAGCCGCGCTTGACGAACGTCTGGTAAAGCAGCTGCACGATCTTGTTGTTCATCGTGCCGCCGGCCTGCGGGTGCGAATGCAGGATCAGCGCGACCGGCGCGCGGGGACGGGTGGCGGGATGGAACCGTCCTTCGAGGCGTCCCTCGGGGCCTGGGAAAATGACTTCGGGCATGGAAGTGGCGTTCGGCTCGTGAATAAGTAATCCGCGCGCGGGTGCGCTGCGGCGCTGCGTCCTATATAGGGGCGAGCGTTCATGTGGCAATTGGCAGGAATCCGGCGGTTTTGAGCAGCCCTGAACGGCTCTATCTCGATCATGCGGCGACGACGCCGATGCTGCCCGAAGCACGGGCGGCGGTGGCGGCCGCGATGGAGGGCTGGGCCAACCCAAGCTCTCCTCATGCCGACGGCCGCCGCGTCCGTGCCGCGTTCGAAGAAGCGCGTCGCTCGATCGCGGATGAGCTCGGCTGGCGTCATGACGTCATCCTAACCTCGGGGGCGAGCGAGGCCGTGCAGATCGTCGCGGCGCGCGCGAAGGCCGAGCGGCGAATCGTCAACCCGACCGAGCATGACGTAGTGATCGCCGCGATGGGCGAGGGCGCGGCGGTCTTGCCGGTCGATAAGGCTGGGCTCGTCGATCTCCCCGCGCTCGAGCAGGAATTGGCTGCCCGGCCGGCGCTCGTCGCCGTGCAACTGGTGAACAATGAAACCGGCGTGATCCAGCCGATCGACCGCATCCAGCAGATGGTGCGGGACGCAGGCTCGCTGCTGCTCGCCGATTGCGCGCAGGCAGCGGGGAAGAGCCCGCTGCCGGACGCAGACTTCGTGGCCGTGTCCGCGCACAAGTTTGGCGGCCCGCCGGGCGTTGGCGCGCTGCTGGTGAAGGACCTGTCGACGCTTCGGCCGAGCGGCGGCCAGGAGCGGGGCTATCGCCGCGGCACCGAAAATTGGCCCGCCGTAGCCGGGATGGCGGCGGCGCTCGCGACGCAGGCCTTCGCCGACGCGATGCCGCGGCTGGAGTCGCTGCGACAGGCCCTCGAACGCGAGATTGTCGATGCCGGCGGGGTCGTGATTGCCGCGGGAACGCCCCGCATCGCCACCATCGGCAGCTACGCAATGCCGGGCGTGGGAAGCGCCAGCCAGCTGGTT
>DATENV010000345.1:0-3374 GCA_035274805.1 Sphingomicrobium sp.
GTTCGATGCAGCGCATGCACATCAGCGCTTCTCCCGCGCTTGCTGCTGGCGGATCGCGCGGCCCGGCTTCATCCGGTTCAGCAAACGGTCGACCATCTGGGCCGCGCCCTGCGGCGTCCTCAAGTCGCCGAACTTGATGCCCGGGATCTGGCTCCCGGCCTGGACCACGTTGAACCACACGACCTCGCCGGTCTTGAGGTCGACCAGCGATGCATAATCGAGCTGCTGTTGGCCGCCGATGTTGGGCGCGCAGAAGCCGATGAAGCAGCCGGCAAGCCCGAGGATGCCGAGCGCGATCCGGCCGCCCGAAGCGACCTGGTCTTCGGCGTGGAGGAACAGGGCGTAGTCGTAGCCCGACTTCTGGCCGAGCTTCACCGCGTCCTGGCCGAGCGTCCAGTCGAGGCCCTTGCCGCGCTTGGTCGGCAGATATTCGCCGAGATATTTGTGAAGCACGATCGACTGGTCGACCACGAAGTTGAGCCGCTCCATGTCGGCCAGCTCCTGCGCGGTGACGCCGGGCAGTTCGTTGCGATGCTCGACGATGGTCAGCTTGCCGCCGCGCCCCGCCTGCTGCGCCTTGAGCGCCTCGACGATGCTGCGGCGCGCCTGGTCGGTCCAGTCGGCGCGCGGCTCGACCATGCCGCCGGTGGTGATCGACCCGACGGTGACGTCCGGGCGCAGGACGAGCAGCTTGTAGTCGCCCGCGGGCGGCGTGAACTGGACGTCCGCGAATTGCCGCGTCTGAACGCAGCCGCTGAGCGCGACGCTTGCTGCGAGAGCGGCCGCGAGGCCCGGTTTAAGCATGAAACACCCTCTCTCCAGGGCGCCCACGCGCCCTTCCCCACGCTTCTACTGGCGCTTCATGCCTGAACTGCAGATGAAAGAAAAGCGCTGTCTTTTTAGATGCTTAGCGTCGCGGGCAAACGACGTAGCGAACGTCGGCAAGGCAATGCCCGTCGATCGATTGCGGGTTCACCGGCAAGCCGATCATCGCCGCCAGCGTCGGCATGATGTCGGTCGTCTCGACCGCCGCCTCGCTCGGCGCCGCCGCCATTCCCCGCCGCCAGAACAGGATCGGCACGCGCCGGTCGTAATCCCACGGGCTGCCGTGAGTGGCGACGTAGCGGCTGGTGTCGATGATCGGCTGGATGTGCGGCTTCAGGACCACGTAGAGGTCGCCCGAGCGCTCGGGGTCAAATGACGCCCGGACGCGCTCGATGATGCTCCAGCGCACCGGCGAACCGGTCGGCACGGCGGTGCGTGCAATCTCGTCCTTGGTGAACACCGCTTCGACCTGCGGATGCGCGCGGTAGATCGCGAGCAAGCCGTCGCGGGCTTTGCTTCGGTCCGCCTCATTCAGCGCCGGATCGAGGAAGATGTCTCCGGACGGGCCGCCGAAGGCGACGATCGGGCCCGTGAGGCCTGTGCGGGCAGCGACGGCCTGCCGCAGGCGCTCGGTTCCAAGCGCGGGATCAACCCACGCTGCGTCGGCGATGCCCTTTGCGCGCAGCCTCTCGGGGATGTCGAGGCCGCCGTGATCGGCGGTCAGCGCAACCGCATAGTCGATCCCCCAGCGGTCCAGTTGCGCCAGGAAGTCGCCGATCTCGCGGTCGAGCTCGAGCAGCTGCAGGCACATCTCCTGCCCGCCGGTGCCGTAGGAATGCCCGACATAGTCGGTCGCCGAGAGCCCGATCGACAGGACGTCCGGCGCCGAATCGCGGCCCAGCTTCAGCTCCTGGGTCAGGCCCGCAGCGAGCGCCAGGACCGCTCCGTCGAACTGGGGCGAGGCGCGGAACCCGGCCGCGTCCCCGGCGGCCCGGCCAAGAGTGCCGCCGCCCACCGGCTTGCCCCCGCCGGCGATAGGGAACACCTGCGCCTTCGAGCTGCACAGCGGATTGGGCTCCAGCGGCGGCGTGGCCGCGGCGAGGACGCCCGCCATCATGCTGTTGGTCGCCGTGACGCTCGCCGGCACCGCTGCGCCGGCGCGGTCGGTCGCGAACTTGTCGCCCGTCCAGTACCAGCGCTGGTCGGTGGCATGGCCGCCCATCATCACCGCCGAGCGGTCCTTGCCGGCGACGGCGACGTTGCGGCTCGCCGGCGAGCGTTGCTTGAGCAGGTCGCCGAGCGTCGGCACGCGCAGATGCTTCGGCGAGACCGTGTGATTGGTCGAGTTCGAGCCCGCGACGGACTCATCCTCGGCGCAATAGACGTTTTTATCGGTCCGCGGCGCGTTGGCGTCGAACCAGATGTTGCCGACGATCCCCGTCCGCGCCGGGTGGTTGCCCGTCAGTATGGTCGAGTGGCCGAGGCAGGTCTCGGTCGTCGCGTGACTTTGATAGCCGTTGCGGAACGCCGTGCCCGACGCGATCCGGGCCAGGCCGCCGGTGAACTGCGGACGATATTCGTCGAACAGGTCGGCGGAGAATTGGTCGATCGAGATGACGACGAGCAGCTTCGGCTTTGATGGCGGCACCGGCAGCGGGGGCGTCGCGGCGGACGCGGTCCCAAACAATGCAGCGGCGGCTGCGGCTACAATGAATTTACGCACTCGATCACATCCTCCTCGTCACCTCCGCGAAAGCGGGGGTCCAGACCTCGAAGAAAGACTGGTTCCGGCCTTCGCCGGCCCGGCTTCGACGCTACTAGTTCTCATTGAGGCCGGCCGGAGCACGCGTTTGGAGGCGGACCTTCCATGTCCGCTCCAAATCAACGACGTCGGAATCAGGGGCATCCGGTGAGACCCGCTGCAAGATAGAAAAGCAAAAATCATTTGGATTTCGCTCACGTAGCAGCTTGTTGCCGCCGTGGCCTGTGCGCGCGTAGTTCCGCCAGCGCTGCAAGATATTCTCTCCACCGTAAGCTGAGCCGACATATTGTTTGCCATCGATCCGGTCTGTGATGAGATAGATGCCGCGCCATTGCCTAAGTGCAGCGGCCCAGCTTTCCGGGAGCAACGACAGTTCTTGCCAAGTGAGCAACAACTCTTCCCAGCTCGGCATGGTTGGGCGAAGAAGGCTTTCCTCGGTGATCGCGCGCACGGGGAAGTCGTTCCTGTGGGCCCAACGGTACCAAGACCTTTCGAGCCCCGACCACTCGAGAATAAGTCGGCCAATCCACTCAGAATGCCAGTCCGACAGTCTTAGATCGAACTCCTGTAAGCGCGTGCGCCCTTCCGTAGCAAAGATCCCGCTCATGCCGAGAGACATCAGCTCCTTGTGCTTTGATCGCGCCAAGCACTCTTCCACAGAAACCTCGCGCGTTGAGGCGACCGCATACAGACCGACGAAGAGCGCCGCCTTGTTCGGATGCCTGATGCACCACACCACGTAATCAGCTCTCTTGATCGCCGATTCAGTATTGGCGCTATGCGTGCT
>DATENV010000346.1:0-5089 GCA_035274805.1 Sphingomicrobium sp.
GACGCCGAAGTGTGGACGATGTTGAAGCCGTTCCAGCCGTCCTTGATCAGCCCGAGCGGCTTGACCAGGGCCAGCGCCGCTCCGAGCCCGCCCGCCGCGAGCGCCCCCGGCCCGACGATCACCGCCGGACGCTCGGCTGCCGCGAAGGCGTCCTTCACGGCCTTGGGCAGCTTGCCGAGCAGCTTCAGGTCATCGCCGAGCCACTCGACCTTCATGCCGAGGTCGATTTGCGGGCCGATCGCGAACACCTTGCCGCCCTTGCGCGCGACCTTGCGAACGCGAGTGGCGATCAGCGGCGCTTCCCAGCGGATGTTGGAGCCGATGAGCAGGATCACGTCGGCCGTCTCGATGCCCGCGATGGTCGAATTGAACGCGACCGCGCTCAGCGAGCTGGTGTCGTAGGTGAGGCCGGTCTGCCGCCCTTCGAGCAGGGTCGAGCCCTGCCCTTCGAGCAGCTTCCTCGCGGCGTACATGGTCTCGGCGTCGAGCAGGTCGCCGGCGATCGCCGCAACCTTGCTGCCAGCCTTCTTCAGCCGCCCGGCGAGTGTTTCGAGCGCTTCCTGCCAGCCGGCTTCGCGCAGCCTACCCTTCTCCCGCACCCACGGCCGGTCGAGGCGGTTGCGGACCAGCGCGTCGACGTGGTGGCGCGTTTTGTCGCTGATCCACTCCTCGTTCACGTCCTCGTTGATGCGCGGCAGGATGCGCATCACCTGGCGCTGGCGAACGTCGAGCCGGATGTTGGAGCCGACCGCGTCCATCACGTCGATCCCCGGCACGCGGCGCAGCTCCCACGAGCGGCTCTCGAAAATCTGCGGCTTCTGCAGCAGCGCACCGACCGGGCAGACGTCGGCGAGGTTGCCGGCCAGCTCGCCGCCGATCGCGCGTTCGAGATACGAGGTGATCTGGCTGTCCTCGCCGCGGTACAGCATGCCGATCTCATCGACCCCGGCGACTTCCTCGGAGAAGCGGATGCAGCGGGTGCACTGGATGCACCGCGTCATCGAGGTCTTGATGACCGGGCCCATGTACTTGTCGTCGATCGCGCGTTTGTTCTCCTCGTAGCGCGAGAAGCTGCGGCCATAGGCCATCGCCTGGTCCTGCAGGTCGCACTCGCCGCCCTGGTCGCAGATCGGGCAATCGAGCGGGTGGTTGATGAGCAGGAACTCCATCACCCCCTCGCGCGCCTTCTTGACCATCGCGGTGTCGGTGCGGATCGTCTGGCCGTCGGCGGCGGGCAGCGCGCAGCTCGCCTGCGGCTTGGGAGGGCCCGGGGCGACTTCGACCAGGCACATCCGGCAATTGCCGGCGATCGACAGCCGCTCGTGGTAGCAGAAGCGCGGGATCTCCTTGCCCGCAAGCTCGCACGCCTGGAGCACGGTCGCGCCCTGCGGGACCTCGAGCTCGACGCCGTCGACGGTGACCTTAGGCATCGTCGCCCTCGTCCTTCTCGCGCCGCGTCTCGATGTGCGTGACGCGGGGGCCGCCGGCGCGCAACGCCAGCAGCGCGATGACGGCGACGATGGCGACGAGGATGATGATCGTCTGCGTGCTCATGGCGCGGCCTTTTTCGGGGTAGTGGCGATCCGGTAGGCCGCCAGCGCCAGCAGCGAGCGGAGCGCCGGCTTGTTGAGGGTCAGCTGCGTCTCTTTCCTGAGGCACTTCGGCAGGACCTGGGCAAGCGGGTTCACCGCCTGGTCTTCCTCCGGCGTCGCCGGCTCGGTCTCGAACAGCCTGGCGGTCGCCTGCGGAGCCTCGAACACCGTGCACAGCGCCATCGCTTCCGCGGGGCTGCGGGCGGCGATCACCTCGCGCTGCGGGTCGAACGCAATCCGCTGCGGCAATTGCGAACGCTTCACGTCCGCCTTGAGCAGCGCCTCGGCGAGCGATCCGGCGAACAGCACCTCGCGCGAGCCGATCGCGGCGTTGAACGGGATGCAGCGCTCGTGGCCCTTGAGGTACGCCCGCATTCGCGCCTGAAAGTCCGGCGCCCGATAATCGGCCGCCAGCAGCTCACGCGCCCCCTGCGGCGTACGCGAGACCGCGCAGGCGCCGAAATTGTGCACGGCCTGGATGGCGACATCTTCGGGCATGTTTCCCGCTGCGGCGGCGGCGAGGGCGAACAACGCGATCATTCGGCGGCCTCCAGCATGCCGCGTGCCGTGCGCTCGGCGATGCGGCGCTCGAGCTCCGGACGGAAATGCTTGACCAGGCCCTGGATCGGCCAGGCGGCGGCGTCGCCGAGCGCGCAGATGGTGTGGCCTTCGACCTGCTTGGTGACGTCGAGCAGCTTGTCGATGTCGGCGACCTCGGCGTCGCCCTCGCGCAGCCGCTCCATCATCCGCCACATCCAGCCGGCGCCCTCGCGGCACGGCGTGCACTGGCCGCAGCTCTCGTGCTTGTAGAAGTAGCTGATGCGGCTGATCGCGCGAACGATGTCGGTCGACTTGTCCATGACGATCACCGCGGCGGTGCCGAGGCCCGAGCCCAGCGCCTTCAGCCCGTCGAAGTCCATCGGCGCGTCGAGGATCTGCTCGGCGGGCACCAGCGGCACCGAGGAGCCGCCGGGAATGACCGCCAGCAAGTTGCTGAAATCATCGGCGTTCTTGCCGCCGCGGATGCCCCCGCCGTGGCGGCTGATCAGCTCGCGGAAGCTGATCCCCATCGATTCCTCGACGACGCAGGGCGTGTTGATGTGCCCCGACAGCTGGAACAGCTTGGTGCCTTCGTTCTTGGGGTTGCCGATGCCCGCGAACCATTCGGGGCCGCGGCGAAGGATCGTCGGGACGACGGCGATGCTCTCGACGTTGTTGACCGTGGTCGGACAGCCGTAGAGACCCGCGCCGGCGGGGAACGGCGGCTTCAAGCGCGGCTTGCCCTGCTTGCCCTCGAGGCTTTCGAGCATCGCGGTTTCTTCGCCGCAGATGTACGCGCCGGCGCCGCGGTGGACGAACAGGTCGAAGTCGTAGCCGGTGCCAGCCGCGTTCTTGCCGAGCAATCCGGCTTCATAGGCTTCCGCAACCGCGCGGCGTAACACCTCGGTTTCGCGAATGAATTCGCCGCGGATGTAGATATAGGCCGCGCGTGCCCGCATCGCGAAGCTGGCGATCAGTGCGCCCTCGATCAGCTTGTGCGGATCGTGGCGGATGATCTCGCGGTCCTTGCAGCTGCCGGGCTCGGACTCGTCGGCGTTGATCACCAGGAAGTTGGGTTTGCCGGGCTTGGGCTCCTTGGGCATGAAGCCCCACTTCATGCCGGTCGGGAAGCCGGCGCCGCCGCGGCCGCGCAGACCCGACGCCTTGACCTTCTCAATGATCGCGTCCTGGCCGATCGCGCACAGCGCCTTGGTGTCGTCCCAGTCGCCGCGCACCCGCGCCGCCTTCAGCCACGGCTCCTGGAAGCCATAGACGTTGGTGAAGATGCGGTCCTTGTCGGCAAGCGGCCCGGTGTAGCCCATCACTTGATCCGCTTCCGGTCGTTACCGAGCAGCTTCATCCCGCCCCAGACAAGCAAGCCGATGGCCGCAACGGTGATGACGATGCTGAATAGGCCCTTCATGATTTTCCAGGCGAGGACGATCAGCAGGATTGCGATGACGATCTTGACCAGGTCTTTCACTGCGCGCCCTCCCCCGCGGTCGCGGTCCACTGCGGGCGGTAGTCGTAATTGCGCTCGGCCATCTTCTTGAGCGTGGTCGGGCCCGTCACCGGACAGCTCGTCTGCCGCTCGACCTGCGGGCCGGGCTTGGGCGTCTTGCCCGCGGCCAGCGCGTCGAGGATCGCGGCCATGCTCGCCTCGGTCAAATCCTCGTAATTGTCGTCGTTGATCTGGACCATCGGCGCATTGGCGCAGGCGCCGAGGCACTCGACCTCGGTCAGCGTGAATAGTCCGTCTTGCGTGGTGTGACCTTTTCTCAAGCCACGCTTGTAACAGGCTGAAAAGACGTCGTCCGAACCCCTGAGCATGCACGGCGTCGTCCCGCACACCTGGACGTGGAAGCGGCCGACCGGCGCGAGGTTGAACATGGTGTAGAAGGTCGCGACCTCGAGCACGCGGATGTAGCTGGTACCCAACTCCTTGGCGACGAACTCCATCACCGGGATCGGCAGCCACCCTTGCGTGTTGGTTTCCGCGCCGACCTGCCGCTGCGCGAGGTCGAGCAACGGGATCACCGCCGACACCTGCCGCCCTTCGGGATACCAGGAGATGATCTCCTTCGCCCGCCGCGCATGGTCGTCGGTCCACTGGAAGCCTTCCCAGCGGGCGCGCTGCTCGGCGTCGTCGACGAAGGAGCCCTGGCCGGCCATCAACCCTCTCCCGTCACCCCCGCGAAAGCGGGGGTCCCGCTGCCTTCAATCGCAACGGTCGACAAGAGAAGCGGGATTCCCGCTTTCGCGGGAATGACGAAGAACTGGCTCACCGGTCCACCTCCCCGAACACGATGTCGATCGCGCTGAGCACCGCAGTCGTGTCCGCGAGCATGTGGCCCTTCATCATGAAGTCCATCGCCTGCAGGTGCGAAAAGCCGGTCGGGCGGATCTTGCACCGGTAGGGCCGGTTGGTGCCGTCTGCGACAAGATAGACGCCGAACTCGCCCTTCGGGCTCTCGGTCGCGACGTACACCTCTCCCGCGGGGACGTGATAGCCCTCGGTGTAGAGCTTGAAGTGGTGGATCAGCGCCTCCATCGAGGTCTTCATCTCGGCGCGGCTCGGCGGGAACACCTTCTGGTCGGGCGAGCCGACGGGCCCCTTGGGCATTTCCTTGAGGCACTGGCGCATGATCCTCGCCGATTGCCGGACTTCCTCGACCCGGACGAGGAAGCGGTCGTAGCAGTCGCTGTTGGTGCCGACCGGGATCTCGAAGTCCATCCGGTCATACACTTCGTAGGGCTGCGAGCGGCGGATGTCCCAGGGTAGGCCCGCGGCGCGGATCATCGGGCCCGAGAAGCCCCACGCGATCGCATCCTCCTTGCCGACCACGCCGATGTCGACGTTGCGCTGCTTGAAGATGCGGTTGTCGGCGACCAGGGCAATCGCGTCCTCGAAGAGGTGAAGGCGATTATCGAGCCAGTCCTGCAGGTCGACCAGCATC
>DATENV010000347.1:0-3264 GCA_035274805.1 Sphingomicrobium sp.
TCGGCGGTGCCGCCGCTCTTGAACCAGACCAGCGGCGCCAGTGGCGCATCGGGCGTCAGCTTGCCGTGCACCTGCGGCATGGTGGCAACGGCGCTCATTTCTTCGTCCTCGCGTCGCAAATTCCGGCGGGCAGCGCGGCGGCCCATTTGGTGATGTCGCCGGCGCCCATGCAGATCACCATGTCGCCCTCGGCGGCGAGATCGCGCAGCTCGCGGCACAGCTCGTCGAGGCTCTCGACCGCGCGCACCATCCGATGGCCGTGCGCCCGCAGCCCCTCGACCAGCGCGTTCGAATCGACGCCTTCGATCGGTTCCTCGCCCGCCGGATAGACCGGCGCCACGAACACCACGTCGGCATCGTTGAAGGCGTTCTGGAACTCCTCCATCAGCGCCTCGAGCCGCGAGTAGCGGTGCGGCTGCATGACCGCGATCACGCGGCCCTCGGCACCCTCGCGGGCGGCGGCGAGCACGGCGCGGATCTCGGTCGGATGATGGGCGTAATCGTCGATGATCGCCGCGCCGTCGGCCTCGCCGACCCTGGTGAAGCGGCGCTTCACGCCCTCGAACCGTTCGAACCCGGCGGTGATTGCCTCGTCGGACATGCCGAGCTCGAGCGCGACGGAGATCGCCGCCAGCGCGTTCTGGACATTGTGGCGGCCGGGGATCGGCACGTTGACCGCGATCGAGCGGCGCTCGCCCTCCTTGTTCAGAATGACGGCGTCGAATTGCGTGCCGCCGGGCACCGGCGTCACATTGTCGGCGCGAACGTCGGCGAGCGCCGAGAAGCCGAAGGTGACGATCCGGCGGTCGCGAATGCGGCCGATGATGTTCTGCACTTCGGGATGGTCGACGCACAGCACGGCGAGCCCATAGAAGGGCACATTCTCGACGAACTCGACGAACGCGTCCTTGACGCGGTCGAAGCTGACGTAATGTTCGAGATGCTCCGGATCGATGTTGGTGACCACCGCGATCGTGCCGTCGAGCCGAAGGAAGCTGCCGTCGCTCTCGTCGGCCTCGATCACCCACCAGTCGCTTTTGCCGAGCCGTGCATTCGAGCCATAGCGGTTGATGATCCCGCCGTTGATCACGGTCGGGTCGAGCCCACCGCTGTCGAGCAGTGCCGCGATCATCGAGGTCGTGGTCGTCTTGCCGTGGGTTCCCGCGACCGCCACCGTCTTTTGCATCCGCATCAGCTCGGCCAGCATTTCGGCGCGGCGGACGCGCGGCAGGCGGCGCTCGGCGGCGGCCTGGACTTCGGGGTTGCTGTCCTTGATAGCGGTCGAACAGACCACGACCGCGGCGTCGCCGAGATTGTCGGGCGAGTGGCCGATGCTGACCGGGATGCCCGCCTTGCGCAGCTTTTCGACGACATAGCCGTCGGCCATGTCCGAGCCCTGCACTTTGTAGCCGAGCTGGTGCATCACCTCGGCGATGCCCGACATGCCGATGCCGCCGATGCCGACGAAATGGATCGTCCCGATGTCGGTGCCCAAAGCTTTCATCATGCGGGCATCGCTCCGTTGGGAGCTTGAGCAGTGACCCGCGGCGTGAGCAGCCCGACCGCGACGGGAGCGGCGCCGTTGCCGACCCGCTCGACCAGGTCCGCGAGATCGCGGGCGGCGTGCGGACGCCCGACCGAGAGCGCGCGCGACGCGGCATTGCTGAGCGCGACCGGGTCCATCGCCAGCGCCTCGATCTGGCGGGCCAGCACCTCGGGCGTGAAGCTCGCCTGCGCGATCGCGCGCGCACCACCGGCCCTGACCATCTCGCGGGCATTGGCGGTCTGGTGATCGTCGGTGGCGGCGGCGAACGGAACCAGGATCGCCGGCCGGCCGGCGGCGGTCAGCTCGGCGATGGTCGACGCGCCGGCGCGGGCGATGACGAGATGCGTCCAGGCGAGCTTGTCGGGCATGTCGGTGAGGTAGGTGGCGAGGTCGGCGGGGATGCCGAGCTCCGCATATTGCTGGCGGACTCGCTCGACGTCGTCGGGGCGGCATTGCTGGACGACCTGAAGCCGGCGGCGCAGCGACGGCTCGAGCATGCCGAGGCCTTCGGGAACGACCTGGCCGAGGACGCTTGCGCCCTGGCTTCCGCCGGTGACCAGCAGTTTGAGGGGCGCGACTTCGTCGAACGGCGGGAACGGCATTTCGCCGAGCCGAGCGATCTCCTCGCGCACCGGGTTCCCGACCAGGACAGCCTTGTCGCGGTAGCGCGGCTTCAGCCGGTCGATCTCCTCATAGGCGACGCCGATCGCATCGGCTTCGCCCGCCAGCATCCGGTTGACGCGTCCGATCACCGCATTCTGTTCGTGGAGTACGGTCGGAATGCCGAGCGCGCTCGCCGCGAGCAGCGACGGGAACGCCGGATAGCCGCCGAAGCCGACCACCGCGTCGGGGCGATGCTCGCGGTACAGCCGCTTGGCCTGCGCCCGGCCCTTCACCACCGAGCCTGCCGCCTTCAGCCAGCCGAGCGGCCCGCCGCCGAGCCGGCCCGCGGGGAGGATGTGCACCGGAACGCCCTCGAACAGGCCGGGAAAGCGCGCGCCGCGCTCGTCGGTGATCAGCAGCACGCCGTGGCCGCGGCTCCTGAGCTCCGCGGCCAGCGCATGCGCCGGAATCATGTGCCCGCCGGTGCCTCCGGCGGCCAGCACGAAGTTCATGTGCTCAACGACTCCCCGCTCCACTTCACGACATAGGGCGAACGCGTGAGATACGGGTTCCGGCGCGTGAACGCGAGCAGCAAGCCCATCCCGACCGACAGCGCCAGCATCGAAGAACCACCGTAGCTGATGAACGGCAGGGTCATGCCCTTGGACGGCGCGAGCTGGACGTTGACCATCATGTTGATCAGCGCCTGCAGCCCGAACTCGACGGCGAGGCCGGCGGCGGCGAGGATCGCGAAGCTGTTGTCTTCGTCGAGCAGCTTGATCAGCACGCGGGCGACGATGCCGAGGTAGAGCAGCGCAACCGCAAGGCAGGCGATCAGCCCGAACTCCTCGCCGATCACCGAGAAGATGTAGTCGGTGTGGGGCTCGGGCAGGCCGAACTTGCGGGTGCCGCCGCCCGGACCCATGCCGAACAGCCCGCCCGCGGTCAGCGTGCGCATCGCGTTTGCAACCTGGAAATTGTCGCCGGTGCCGAACAGGAACTCATCGATCCGCGCGGTCGCGACATCGTAGAAGAAATAAGCGAGCACGATTCCGACGACGCCGGCGACCGCGAGCCCGCCGAGCACGCGGATCGACACTCCGGCAAGCGCAAGC
>DATENV010000348.1:0-2701 GCA_035274805.1 Sphingomicrobium sp.
GCGACCAGCGCGCTCGACAGCCGCACCGAGCAGGCCATCCAGGAAACGCTCGATCGCGTCGCCCAAAGCCGCACCACAATCATGATCGCGCACCGCCTGTCGACCATCGTCAATGCCGACCAGATCGTGGTGCTCGACGAAGGCCGCGCGGTCGAGCGCGGCACCCACGACGAGCTGCTCGAGCGCGGCGGCCTCTATGCTGACCTGTGGTACCGCCAGGCGGCCGAGCAGCTGCTGGAGGAAACCGCCGAAGCGGCCGAGTAGCCGCCGCTGGCAGAATTCAGGCTTGCGTAATCGGCGACTCGGTTGAAGAGGCGCTCACACATATCGCAGTCTCGGGGAGAGAGATGATCCGCAAGCTTCTGTTTGCGACGGCGGCGCTGGCTGTCGTCACCGCCGCGCCGGCCAATTCCGCGCCGCGCAAGGCGTCGCCGGCGGTAGCGACACGCCTGCCCGCGTCCAACCCGTTCGCCAAGCCCAGCACGCTGCCGTTCGAGGCGCCTGACTTCTCGAAGATCAAGGACAGCGACTACTTGCCGGCGATCCTCGCGGGCATGGCCGAGCAGAAGCGCGAGATCACGGCGATCGCCAACCAGAAAGCGGCGCCGACCTTCGACAACACCGTGGTCGCGCTGGAAAAGTCCGGGCTGCTGCTCGAGCGGGCGCAGAACGCGTTCGATGCGGTCAACGGCGCCAACACCAACGACATGCTGCAGGACGTCGACACCAAGACCGCTCCGCTGCTTGCCGCCCACCGCGATTTCATCAACCTCAACGCCAGGCTGTTCCAGCGCTTCAAGTCGCTCCACGACCGGCAGGCCGAGCTCAACCTCAACCCCGAGCAGGCCAAGCTCCTCGATTATTATTACAAGCAGTTCGTCCATGCCGGCGCCGAGCTGTCGCCGGCCAAGCAGGCCGAGCTCAAGGTGATCAACAAGCGGCTGAGCACGCTCGGCACGTCGTTCACCCAGAAGCTGCTCGCGGCCGCCAAGGCCGGCGCGCTGCACGTCACCGATGCCGCGGCTCTTGCGGGCCTCTCCCCGGAAAAGCTCGCCGCCGCGCAGGAAGCCGCCAAGAGCCGCAAGCTTACCGGCTATGTGCTGCCGCTGCAGAACACGACGCAGCAGCCCTCGCTCGAGTCGCTGACCAGCCACGACACGCGCCAGAAATTGCTGGAAGCGAGCCTCAACCGCGCCGAGCACGGCGACGCCAACGACACCCGCGCGATCGTCAGCGAGATGGCCCAGCTGCGAGCCCGCAAGGCTGCGCTGTTCGGCGAGCCCAACTGGGCCGACTACACGCTCTACGACCGCATGGCGAAGAACCGCGCCACCGCGGTCGCATTCCTCGACCGGCTCGCGCCCGCGGTGTCGGCCAAGCAGCGGCGGGAGGCGGCTGACATCCGCGCGCTTGCGAAATCGCAGGGCGCGACGTTCGAACCGACCGCGGCCGACTGGAACTTCTACGCCGAGCAAATCCGCAAGCAGCGCTACGCGCTCGATAGCGACGCGCTGAAGCCCTATTTCGAGTTCAACAAGGTGCTGACCGACGGCGTGTTCTACGCCGCCAACCAGCTTTACGGGCTAACGTTCACCGAGCGGAAGGACATCCCGACGTGGAGCGCGGACATGCGCGTGTTCCAGGTCAACGATGCCGACGGCAAGGAACTGGCGATCTTCATGATCGACCCGTGGAAACGCGACAACAAGGGCGGCGGCGCGTGGATGTCGAACCTCGTCAACCAGTCGTACCTGCGCGGCACCAAGCCGGTGATCTACAATGTCGAGAATTTCGACAAGCCTGCGCCCGGTCAGCCGATGCTGATCAGCTGGGACAATGTCTCGACCATGTTCCACGAGTTCGGCCACGCGCTGCACGGCATATTTGCCGCGCAGACTTACCCGACGCTGTCGGGCACGGCGGTCGCGCGCGACTTCGTCGAGTTCCCCTCGCAGTTCAACGAGCATTGGGCGCTCGATCCCAGGGTGCTGCCGCACTATGCCGTGCACCACCAGACCGGGCAGGTGATTCCGCAGGACCTGGTCGACAAGATCAAGCGGTCACGCACGTTCAACCAGGGTTATGAACTCGGCGAGGCGCTCGAAGCGGCGCGGCTCGACCTAGATTGGCACTCGCTGCCCGGCAACACGCCGCGCCAGGACGTCGACAAGTTCGAGGCGCAGTCGCTGGCCAGCAGCGGCTTCGACACCGCCGATGTTCCGCCTCGTTACCGTTCGAGCTATTTCGCGCACGTTTGGGGCAGTGGTTATTCGGCAGGTTATTATTCGTATCCGTGGACCCGGATGCTCGCCGAGGATGCCGCCGCATGGTTCGAGGGCCACGGCGGGCTGACGCGCGCCAACGGCCAACGCTTCCGCAACATGGTCCTGTCGCGCGGCAACACGCTCGATTATGCCGAGATGTACCGCGCCTGGGCCGGGCATGACCCGCAGATCCAGCCGTACCTCGATTATTACGGGCTCGGTGCCGCGCCAGCCCCCGCCACACCGGCCGTGGTCCCGCCGCCCGCTCCTGTTCCGGCGGTTCCGAGCAAGACCGAACGAGGAGAGTGATCGATGATCCGCCAGCTCGACGAGCGCTCATCGGTCAGCGGCCAACTCGCGCCGCAGGAGGTCGCCGCGTTGGCGGAGCAGGGCGTGACGGTGCTGGTCAACAACCGGCCCGATGGCGAAGAGCCGGG
>DATENV010000349.1:0-2246 GCA_035274805.1 Sphingomicrobium sp.
GACCTATGAGACGGTCGAGCTCGGCCGCTCGAGCGAGGACAATTTCGGCCCGGTTACCGTTCCGGCGGGCCATCTCTGGCTGATGGGCGACAACCGCGACGATTCGGCCGACAGCCGCGTTCCGGAATGGCAGGGCGGCCTGGGCGGTCCCGTGCCGTGGGAGAATATCGGCGGGCGCGCCGAGTTCATCACCTTCTCGCTCGACGGTTCGACCGTCTGGTGGAACCCCCTGACCTGGTTGGAGGCGCTGCGCCACGGCCGCGCCGGACGGTCTCTCCGGAACAGCTGATGAGCAGAATTCCGCCGACCGTCGAGCCGCACGTCGAGCGGCCTGGCCCGGCGGAGTTCCGCGATCCCTTCGTCCGCCGCGAGCTTGCCAAGGCGGCGGTGTGGCTCGGCATGGCGCTGGCGATCGCCGGGGTCATCGTCCTCGGCCAGCCGTTGCTGCTGATCGTCGGCGGCGCGATCTTCGCGGTATTCCTCGACGGCGGCGTTCGGCTGCTCGGCAGGTTTCTGCCAATCCACCGCGGCTGGCGGCTGCTGCTCGTGCTCCTGCTCGGCTTCGGCTTCCTCGGCTGGGTGATTTACTTTGCCGGGACCACGATCGGAGCGCAGTTCGAGGCGTTGCGGCAGGTCGTGACCGCGCAGTTCAGCCGGCTGATGGCGTTCGCCGGCTCGCTCGGGCTGCTCCCCAAGGGGCCGCCGGCCAATCTTGGCAGCGAGCTGCTCGGCTCGGTCGGACGCCTCACCAGCGCGGTCGGCAGCGTCCTCGGCGCGTTCGCCAGCGCCATCGCCATGCTGGTGATCGGCATCTTCCTCGCCGCCGAGCCGCGGATCTACGACCGCGGCATCGCGTGGATGCTGCCGTTGCGGCACCGCTCGGGCTTCTACCGCATCGCCGCGCATGTTGGCTTCACGCTGAGGCGCCTCCTGTTCGGGCGCCTGGTCGGCATGGTGTTCGAGGGCATCTTCACCTGGTTCATGCTGGCCTATGTCAGCCAGCTGTTCGGGGTTGGCCCGATCCCGATGGCGGCGCTCCTCGGCCTCGTCACCGGCGTCCTCGCGTTCATCCCCAACATCGGCGCGATCACCAGCGGCGTGCTGATGGTCGCGGTCGGCTTCAGCGCGGGCCCGCAAGCGGGCGTGTTTGCGATCTTCGTCTATTTCCTGGTGCAGAATATCGACGGCTATCTGGTGCTGCCGTACATCGCGCGGAAGACGGTCGACCTGCCGCCGGCGCTGGTGCTGGCGATGCAGCTACTGATGGGCGCCCTGTTCGGGATTCTCGGCGTGCTGTTCGCCGACCCGATCCTCGCCACGCTGAAGGTTGTTCTGGTCGACGTCAGCCGCCAGCAAGCCGAGCGAGAAGACGAAGGGCCCGCCATCGTCGATGGCGACCAGGTTACGGCTGTGGCTGACCCGGCATCTGCTGCATCATCGCCGCGCCGCCGCGCACGATCTTCCGCACCCGCACCTCGAACGTAAGGTCGCTGTCCTTCGGGAAGCCCGGCGGCGGCGGGCCGTTGGTGAAGGCCAGCCGCTGCGGCATGGTGAAGCGATATTCGCCGCCCTCGCGCATCCGTGCCATCGCCTCGGCGAAGCCGGGGAACACCTGGTCCATTGTGAACGGCTGCGGGCCGTTGTGGCTCTCGCTGCTGTCGATCACCGTGCCGTCGTCGGCGGTCAGCATGTAATCGAGCAGCGCGGCGTCCGCGCGGCCGATCGGCTCGCCCGTGCCGGCCTTGACGGTGCGGAACTCGAGCCCGCTCGAGCTGATCTCGGGCCGAAGCGAGCCGGCGCCGATCCAGGCGAGGCCGATGCCGGCGGCAATGATCAGCAGGAAGCCGAGCCACAGTGCGACAGCCCGGCCGCGATGGGCGGGGCGATGGGCGGCTTCGGCGACGGACACTGGTGGGTGCGCTAGAGCTTAGCGGGTGCCTTCGCGCTCGGCGCGCTTGCGCTCGAGCTTGCGGGCACGGCGAATCGCGGCGGCCCGCTCGCGGGCGCGCTTCTCGGACGGCTTCTCATAGTGACGGCGCAGCTTCATCTCGCGGTAGACGCCTTCGCGCTGGAGCTTCTTCTTGAGCGCCCGCAGCGCCTGGTCGACATTGTTGTCGCGAACGATGATTTGCATAAAAGCTCGTCACTCTCCGGTTCAAAAGGCTTTTCGCGGCAACCGCTTGACGGATGCCCCGCAAAATCGCCGATAGCATAAAAATCTCTTCGTCGCGAGACCTTCCCGCGCC
>DATENV010000350.1:0-6064 GCA_035274805.1 Sphingomicrobium sp.
TCGCGGCCCATCAGCAGCGCCTGGCCGCCGAGCAGCGGCCCGTCTCCTCGCTGCTGGCGGGGCTGGCAACGATGGCGCGGCGGCCGCCCTTGCTGGTTCTCGCGGACCAGGGCGGCACCGACGAGCTGGTCAAGGTCCGCCTGCTGCTCGATGCAACTCTTCCGGTGATCCGCCGCCGGACTGGCCGTCTTTCGGCCGAGCTCGCCGAGGGCGAGCGGCTGCGGCAGTCGGCGCTGGCGGCGCGCGCGGAGCTCGCCAATTCGCGGAGCGAGCTGGTGGCGAGGCACCAGCGTTACGCGGCACTCGAGCGAAAGGCGGTCGAGCGGGCGCTCGCGACCGGCGGCCAGGCGCTCAGCGCCGGGGACATCGCACTGGCGGCGGGGGAGAGCGTCGAGCAGCTCCGCGGCCAGCAATTGAACAGCCAATCGATCCGCGTGGTGGCGGGCCGGCTCGCAGCCGAGGACGCCGCGCCGCCAAGCCCTTTCGCGCCCGAAGGAGGAGCTCCGCGCCCGCCCTTCGCCTATCAATTGCCGGCCGCTGCGCCGGTCACCGAGGGCCTCGCCGCGGTCAACTCCAGCGGCGTTCGCTCGCGCGGCCTGACGCTTGCCACCGGCCGCGGCACACCGGTCGCTGCCCCCGCCGGCGGAATCGTCAAATTCGCCGGGCCGTTCCGCGACTATGATGGCGTCCTGATCATCGATCATGGCGGCGGCTGGCTGAGCGTGATCGTCAACGTCGGGTCTTCGCGCCGTCCGGGCGACAAAGTCCGCCTGGGCGAGCCGATCGGCCGGGCGCTCGGCCCGCTGCAGGTCGAATTGTCCCAGAATGGGCGTCGAATCTCGCCTGCTATCATCGCAGGTTCATCTCAAAGCCTGTCAAAGGCCCGCAAAGGCGGCTAAAAACCGGACATGGAAGGCCTGCCGCCGGCTATAGGACGCGACCGATGAAACTCACCGCCAAGCTTGTTCCGCCGCTCGCGCTCGTCGGAGCGCTCGCCCTGGTTCCCGTGACCGCCAGCTCCTTCGCTGCCGCGGACACGACCAATTACCAGGAGCTCGAGAAGTTCATGAGCGTCTATGAGCGCGTCAAGGCGAATTACGTCGAGCAGGTCGACGACAAGACGCTGATCAAGGGCGCGATCGACGGGATGCTCTCCGCGCTCGACCCGCATTCGTCGTACGTCGAGGCCAACGACTTCGAACAATTGAAGGCCACAACCGACGGCAATTACGGCGGGCTTGGCCTGACCGTTTCCATGGAAGACGGGGTGGTGAAGGTCATCGCCCCGACCGAGGATACGCCGGCGTGGCGCGCGGGCATCAAGGCCGGCGACTATATCACGCATATCAACGGCGAGTTCCTCAACAACCTGACGCTCGACGAGGCCGTCGCCAAGATGAAGGGCGACCCCGGCACGCAGGTGAAGATCACGATCATCCGGCCCGGCCGCGACAAGCCGCTCGACGTCGCGCTGACCCGCGAGCGCATCGAGCTCCACCCGGTGAAGTGGGAGATCAAGGAGGGCGTCGGCTACATCAACATCAACACGTTCACCGGGAACGTCGCCGAGCAGACCAAGTCGGCGCTGTTGTCGATCGACAAGGCGACGGGCGGCCACCCGCTCGGCTACGTGATTGATCTTCGGTCGAACCCGGGCGGGCTGCTCGACCAGGCGGTCGACGTTGCCGACTACTTCCTCGACAGCGGCGAGATCGTCTCGCAGCGCGGCCGAACCAAGGACGATATCGAGCGCTATTACGCGCGGCCGGGCGACATGGCGCACGGCCTGCCGGTGATCGTGCTGACCGATGCCGGCACCGCCTCCGCATCGGAGATCGTCGCCGGCGCGCTGCAGGACCATCGCCGCGCCCTCGTCATGGGTGAGAAGAGCTTCGGCAAGGGTTCGGTCCAGACCGTCGTCCAGACCGGACCGGAAGCGGCGCTGCGGCTGACGACGGCGCGGTACTTCACGCCTTCAGGGCGCTCGGTCCAGGCTGGGGGCATCGATCCGGACATTCCTGTGCCGCAGCTCAGCGACCCCGACTACAAGAGCCGCAAGGTGGTGCGCGAAGCCGACCTTCGCCGCCACTTGCTCGCCCAGTCCAAGGTCGAGGACAAATTGCTCGAGGCCGACAACACGCCGGATCCGCGGTTCATGATGACCGCCGCCTCGCTCGAAAAGCAGGGCATCAAGGACTTCCAGCTTCACTATGCGCTGAATACCATCAAGCGGCTGTCTTCGACCGCGCGCATCGCCTCGGCGGCGCCGACCAAGAGGATGCGCTAGTCAGACCATGACCGAAGCGCTTGACGCGCGGCGCGGGATGGCCGGACTGTCGCCTGCGGCCGCGGCGCGACTCCTCGCGCTGCTGTTGCCATTGGCCTTGCTCGGCGGCGCGCTCGGCTCGCAGTACCTCGGCGGCCTTCATCCGTGCGAGATGTGCTACTGGCAACGCTGGCCGCACGGCGCCGCGATCCTGTTCGCCGCTCTGGCCTTTATAGGCCCCGCCAACTCCTCGCGCTCGACGAACTTCACTTTGGCGGCCGCGGGCGCCATCGCCATTTCCGGCGTGATCGGCGTCTATCATGCCGGGGTCGAAGCCAAGATCTTCGAAGGGTTCACGACCTGCACCGCGATGGGAAAGGGCATGAGCACCGCCGACCTGTTGAAGCAGATCAGCCGCACGCCCCTGGTGCGCTGCGACGAAGTCCAGTTCCGCTTCCTCGGCATTTCGCTCGCCGGTTGGAACGCGATCTTGTCGCTTGGCGGCTCGGCGCTGATCCTCATATTGAGCCTTAGGGGCAGGCGGGCTTGAGCGGCTGGCGACCGGGCGATCCGCGGCCCGACCGCGCCTCGATGCTGCGCGTCGACCAGGCGGGCGAGTATGGCGCTACGCGCATCTATGCGGGGCAGTTGGCCGTCCTTCGCCGCAACGCGCCCGAATCGAAGCTGATCGCCCGCATGGCGGCGCAGGAAGAGCGTCATCTCAAGCGCTTCAACGTCTTGATGTCCGAGCGGCGCGTTCGTCCGACCGCGCTGCAGCCGTTGTGGAACGTCGCCGGCTTCGCGCTTGGCGCGGCGACCGCGCTGATCTCGGAAAAGGCCGCGCTCGCCTGCACCGATGCCGTCGAGACCGAGATCGACAAACATTATGCCGATCAGCTCCGCCAGCTGGGCAGGGACGACCCCGAGCTCGCATCCGACATCGCCGAATTCCAGGCTGACGAGCTCGAGCATCGCGACACCGCGCGTCAGGCCGGTGCCGCGCAGGCCGTCGGCTATCCCTTATTGACTGCGGCGATCCGTGCCGGCTGCAGGGTGGCAATTGGGCTTTCTAAACGCATATGAGGAACTTGTGGCGCTTCCGACCGCTGAAAGTGCGAGTGAAAGGACGAGTATGACCTGGCTGACAAAGACCCTCGTCGCTGCAGCCACCGTGGCCAGTGGACTTGCAGTGCCCGCAACCCCGGCGGCGGCGCAGGCCGGCCAGACGACCGTCATCATTTACGGCAACGATCCCTGCCCGCGCGAAGCCATCTGCATCCGTGCGCCTGAGAGTCAGCGCTACCGGATTCCCGAGAATCTGCGTCCCAGCGGAACACCGCAACAGCGCGAATCCTGGGCGAAGAAATCCAAGGTCATCACGACCGTCGGCGACACCGGCACCGGCAGCTGCTCTGCGGTCGGTCCTGGCGGCCATACCGGCTGCCTGATCCAGTCGATCAAGCAGGCGAAATCGCAGACCCGCCAGCAGGCCGAGGACAACCAGCCGCCTGAGTAATAAGCCTCTAGGCGCCGCCCGTCCGTCCGTCGAAAGGCGCTGTCGGCTACCAATCCCAGTTGATAAGCCGGCGCATCGTCACCGGAATGGGGAACCGGTCTATTGAGCGGCGCGGCAGTGATTGGGCCCGGCGAACAGCCTGGCCGCACCTTCTTTGGCCATCCGCGGGGCCTCGCCTATCTCGCCTTCACCGAGGCATGGGAGCGCTTCTCTTATTATGGGATGAGCGCGCTCCTCGTCCTGTACATGGTCAACCAGCTGCTGCTTCCGGGCCATGTCGAGCATGTCGCCGGCTTCGCCGGCTTTCGCGGGCTCATCGAAGGCGCCTTCGGATCGCTGTCGACGCAGGCGCTCGCCTCGCAGATTTTCGGGCTCTACTCCGGCTTCGTCTATTTCACGCCGGTGATCGGCGGTTGGCTCGGCGATCGCATCGGCCAACGCAGCGCGGTCGTGCTCGGCGCGCTGTCGATGAGTGGCGGCCACCTCGCGATGGCGTTCGACCAGAGCTTCCTGCTCGCATTGCTGCTGCTGATCAGCGGCTCCGGCCTACTCAAGGGGAATATCTCGGCGCAGGTCGGCAGCGTCTATCCCCCGGAGGATGAAGCGCGCCGGACGCGCGGCTTCGCGATCTTCAGCACCGGCATCAATTTCGGGGCGGTCGCCGGGCCCCTGCTGTGCGGCTTCCTCGCGACGCGCTACGGCTGGCACGTCGGGTTCGGCACCGCGGCTTTGTTCATGCTCGGCGCGCTGGCGACCTATCTCAGCGGGTATCGCTACTTGCCCGCGCGAGTCGGGCGGGCCTCGGTCAGCAAGGCCGCATTGAGCACCGACGATCGGAAGGTCGTGGCGGCGCTCGTGGTCGTGATGGCCATCACGGTGTTCGCCTATATCGCTTACTACCAGCTCGCGAACGTGCTGCCGGTGTGGCTGCAGCAGCATGGCGACATGAACGCCTGGGGCTTCGACGTGCCGATCCCATGGTATTTGTCGATCGATCCGCTGTTCAGCATTTTGACCGTACCGTTGCTGTTTGCGCTGTGGCGCTGGCAGGGGCGGGCAAGCGGCCGCGAGCCGTCCGAAATCTGGAAGATCGGCACCGGCTCCTTCATTTGCGCACTCGCGAACCTCGTCCTCGTCGCAGCGATCGCGCTTTCGGGAGATCGCGTGCTGTGGGTCTGGCCGTTCCTTTATTGCGCGATTCAGGGCGTCGCCTTCATGTATTTCTGGCCGTCGTTGCTGGCGCTGGTTTCGCGAACCGCGCCGCCGAAGATCAACGCGCTGATGATGGGCGTCGCCTTCCTGACCTTGTTCGTGGCCAACAATCTGATCGGCTGGATCGGCACTTTCTACGAGCAGATGACGCCGATCGGCTTTTGGGGAATGCACGCAGGCATCGGTGCCGCTGGCGGCTTGCTCGCCTTCCTGTTCGGCAGTACCTTCGGACGAATCCTCGAGCCGCAGCCGAATGGACGGTGAAACGTTAGGAGCGCACCGATGACCGTTGCCGACGCCACTCCGGACCTTGAGCAGGTCGACCGCAGCGATCGCGCGTTCCTCGGCCATCCGAAGGGGCTCGGCTATCTCGGCTTCACCGAGGGGTGCGAGCGCTTCTCATATTATTCCATGCAGACGCTCCTCACGCTCTACATGGTCAATTATTTGCTCGTCCCAGGACGGATGGACAATGTCATCGGGCTCAACTGGCTCAACGCGCATGTCTATCCGGGCCTGTCGGGCCAGCCGCTCGCCTCCGCAATCTTCGGAACCTACACGGCGCTGGTTTACCTGACGCCAATCATCGGCGGAATCATCGCCGACAAGTGGTTCGGCCGGAACGCGACCCTGATCGCCGGCGGCATCCTGATGGCCATCGGCCATTTCCTGATGGCGATCGAGTCGGCCTTTCTGCTGGCGCTGCTCGCGCTTCTGCTCGGCGTCGGCGCGTTCAAGGGCAATATCGCAACGCAGGTCGGCGCGCTTTACGGCCCCAACGACCTGCGCCGCGCGATGGCCTTCCAGATCTTCTACATTTTCATCAACGTCAGCGTGATCATCGGCCCGCTGATCTCGGGCACCCTGGGCCAGAAGATCGGCTGGCACTGGGGCTTCGGCTGCGCCGGCGTGGTCATGGTGCTCGGGCTCTTCATCTATCTCTCGGGGCGCAAATACCTGCCCTCCGAATCCCGCGCCGTTCGCGCGGAAGAGGCGCAGGCTCGCGAGCCGCTGACGCGCGGCGATTGGCTGTGTGTCCTCTATCTCTTGATCCTGATCCCGGTGCTGGC
>DATENV010000351.1:0-3674 GCA_035274805.1 Sphingomicrobium sp.
AGCCGCTGGCGCTCGGGGCGCTTGCCGCGTCGCTGTCGAGTGTCGCGCAGACGCTTGCAGGCGACGCAGCCTGGCGCGGGCCGGCGGGCCGCTTGGCGGCCGAGCTGCTCGCCGAGCTGCAGTCGTCGGACGCGGCGCAGCAGTTAACCGTTGGCGCCGAAGACGCCGTGCCGCTGCTCCGGCAGATTCTGGATTCGCGCGCCGTGCGGCCGCCCTATGGCGGGCATCCGCGCATCTTCATCTGGGGCTTGCTCGAAGCGCGACTGCAGCGCGCCGACCTGGTCGTGCTCGGCGGCCTCAACGAAGGCGTTTGGCCGGCCTTGCCGGCGCCCGACCCGTGGCTTCCGCCCAAGGTCCGCGCGACGCTCAACATGCCGACCCTCGACAACCGCATCGGGCTCGCCGCGCACGATTTCGCGAGTGCCCTTGGCGCGCCCGATGTGCTGATCACCCGGGCGCGGCGGGATGCCAAGTCGCCGACCGTCGCTTCGCGCTTCCTGCTTCGCCTCGACGCGATCAGCGGTGGCCTGCCGCGTGACGTTAGGCTCGAGCGGCTGGTTCGAATGCTCGACGATCCGGGCCCGCCGGAACCGGTCGACCGGCCGGCCCCGTCGCCGTCCGCCGAGCAGCGCCCGGACACGATCTCGGTGACGGCGGTCGATCGCCTCAAGGCCGATCCCTTCGCTTTTTATGCCCAGGCGATCCTCAAGCTCAGGAAGAAAGACCCGGTCGACGACGACCATACCGCTCGCTGGAAGGGGATCGCGGTGCATGCCGTGCTGCAGGAATGGCTGCAGCAGGACGAATGCAATCCCGACAGGCTGAGGCCCCGCGCCGAGCGGCTGCTGAAGGACGAGGCGATCCACCCGATGCTGCGCGCGCTGTGGGCCCCGCGGCTGCTCGAAGCGATCGACTGGATCGCGGAATTGGAACGCGCCAATCAATCGGCCGGCCGGCGGCCGCTGAAGGCGGAGGCCACCGGCGAAACCGTGCTTGCCGGCGTCACCGTTCAGGGTCGCGTCGACCGGATCGATCGCCTTGCCGACGGGGGCCTGGCGATCATCGATTACAAGACCGGGCAGCCGCCCTCGCAAAAGACGATCAGGGAGGGCTTCGCGCTGCAGCTCGGCCTGCTCGGGCTCATCGGCCGCGCGGGCGGCTTCGAAGGCGTGTCGGGCGATCCCGAAGCGTTCGAATATTGGTCGCTCGCCCGCTACCGCGGGAAGTTCGGGCGGCTGATGTGCCCGGACAAGGACATGCAGCCGGGCGAATTCCTCGGCCATGCCTTCACCAATTTCAAGGATGCCGCGGAGAGATGGCTGACGGGCAATGAGCCGTTTACCGCCCGGCTCAATCCCGCTTACGCGCCGTACGGCGATTACGACCAGCTGATGCGGCTGGAAGAATGGTACGGCCGCGGATGAAGTTAGGACCGCGGCTTCTTCTTGACCTTGGACGCGTAGAGCAAGGCGGCGACGATCGCCGCCGAGCCGATCCCGACCGCGACGCCAGCTTTCACCAGCTTGGCGCGGCGCTGCTCGTTGGCGCGGTCAGTGTCGTCGTTGCTGTCGTTCATCGCGCAATCTCTATGGGCTTCGGCCGGGATTTGGAAGCCGCATGAACGCCCGCTTCAAGACGCTCCCCGAGCTCAGGGACGAGCAGGCGCTGGCGTCCGATCCGTCGGTCCACGCCGCGCTGTCCGCCTCGGCGGGCACAGGCAAGACGCAGGTGCTGACCGCGCGGGTGCTGCGCCTGCTGCTCAAGGGCGCGCGGCCGGAATCGATCCTCTGCCTGACCTTCACCAAGGCGGCCGCAGCGGAGATGGCGAACCGCATCGGCGCTAGGTTGGCCGCCTGGGTCCGCCTCAAGGACAGCGCGCTTGGCACCGACCTGCTGCACCTCGGCGAATCCAACGACCCGCGGACCCGGGAGCGCGCCCGCCAGCTCTTCGCCCGGGTGCTCGACTGCCCCGGCGGGCTCAAGATCCAGACGATTCACGCGTTCGCCCAATCGCTGCTCGCGGCCTTTCCGGCGGAGGCGGGGATCGTTCCCGGATTCCAGCCGATCGAGGGCCGCGCCGAGCAGGAGCTCGTCCGGCGGACGCTGGCCGACCTCATGGCCGACGCGGAGAGCGGCGGCGACGAAGCTTTGATCCGCGACGTGCAATGCCTCAGCCGGCGCCTCGGCGAGGGTGGCGCGGTCGAATATCTGCAAGCCTGCGCGCGGCGGCCCGATGCACTATCGGCGCTCGGTGCGCCCGAAACGATCGAGCCGAAAATCCGGCTGTTGATGGATCTGCCCGAGGAATCGGTCGAGGAATATATCGCGCATCATTGCGGCGACGACCGGTTCGACTGCGACCTGCTGCGCGCCGTCGCCGACGCCAATCGCCGCTGGGGCGCGCAGTCCGGGCTGGGCCACGCCGACACGATCGAGCAGTGGCTGGCGCTGACACCGATCGAACGGGCGGCCGCGCTGTCGCAGCTCCGCAAGGTCGTGCTGACCGAAAAGGACACGCTCCGTGTGTCAGCCGGACAGGCGAAGGCCGAGCCGCATTATGAATCGCATGCCGGCCGCCTGGCGATCCTGATCGGCGAGCTTCTGCGGCTTCAGAAGGGTGCTCGGCTCGCCGCCGACATGGCAGCGGGCCTGCGCGCCGGGCAGGCCTTCGCCGGGGCCTATACGCAGGCCAAGCGCGCGTCCGGCGTCGCCGACTTCAACGACCTGATCGACTGGACGCGGCGGCTCCTCGATCAGCCGGGCATGGGCGAATGGGTTCGCTACAAGCTCGACCGGCAGGTCGACCATGTCCTGGTCGATGAAGCGCAGGACACCAACGCCGCGCAGTGGGAGATCATCGGCAGCCTGGTCGAGGAGTTCTTCAGCGGCTTGAGCGAGACCGAGCGGCGCGTCCGTACCCTGTTCATGGTCGGCGACTTCAAGCAGGCGATCTACGGCTTCCAGGGGACCGACCCGGCCCGGTTCAACGAGGCGCGCGAGGACTTCAAGCGCCGTGCCGCCGCGATGGGCAGCGGTGGCGACGACCTCTTCAGCTACCAAGAGCGCGCGCAGGAGTTTCGCGACCTGTCGATCGCCGCAAGCTTCCGCTCGGCCCAGCCGGTGCTGGACGTGGTCGATGCAGTCATCGAGACCGTCGGGCCGTCGGCGATCGGGCTTCGCGAGGCGCCGCCGGCGCACCGTGCGCACCACGCGGAACGGCCGGGATCTGTCGAGCTGTGGCAGCCGTTCGCCGTGGAAGAATCGCCGGATGACAGCGACGAGGGCGAGGAGCGATGGATCAGCATTCGGGACCGCAAATACGCCGAGGAGTTGGCCGCGCGGATCCGCGCCATGGTCCAACAGGGGCCGGTACTCGCCTCGACCGGGCGGCCGCTGACGCCCGGTGATATCCTGATCCTCGTCCGAAGCCGCGGCGCGCTCGCGTCGCTGATCGTCGCCCGCCTGTTCTCGGCCGGCGTTCCCGTGGCAGGCGTCGATCGCCTCCACCTTCATGAGCCGCTCGCGGTCCAGGACCTGCTCGCCGCCGTGAGGTTCGCGGTGCAGCCGAACGACGACCTCAGCCTCGCCTGCCTGCTCGTCTCCCCGCTGATCGGCTGGGACCAGAAACAGCTGCGAGCGCTCGCCTATGGCCGCAAAGGAACCTTGTGGCGCGA
>DATENV010000352.1:0-2249 GCA_035274805.1 Sphingomicrobium sp.
CCCAGCAGCGTCGATGTAGAGTGCGCAGCACACCGACCACTTCTCCTCGTCACTGTAGTGACAGTTGGTCAGCAAAAGAGCGATTGCGGCAAAGCCGCAGGCTTGCCGGAAAAGGCTGAAAAGGCGCATCGCAGTCGTTCAGGTCTCGCTAGATGGTCCGGTTGTATTTCCGCGTGGTTTGACGACTGACGCAACCGACCATCGGTTGCGCGGCCGACTTCCCGCTCGACGTTGCAGTCGTAGTTGGCCACGCGCGCCGAGCATGCCGCAATCGTGCGGTTGCTCGCACATGTTGGGATGAAAATTTGTGGCACGGTCCATTGTGGTCATGAACCGATTATAACTGAAGTGGCCTATACGAGCAAGATAAAATAACTTGGGTTTCTTGTGTTGCCGGCGACTTTTGGCGCTCCAGGAGGGGGTACCAATAGGGGCCCAGCCTATCGGATACACTGCATTTTGATGCCTGCAGTGCTGTCACATTGGCCGCTCTTCGCCTCCCTCTGCGCTCTCAAGCTCGAAGGCGAGCTTCTGTATTCCGGGCTGCCGCTCGGGAGAGAGCGTCACGGCTACCTTCAGACGGCCATGGGCGCATGCCAAGACAAAGTGTCCGGCAAGCGCATGCGTCGGCTCGATCGTCTCCACCGTGCCCTCGCCCAGCCGCTTCTTCAGGTCGGCGAGCTCGGCATTGCGCAGTGGCGACGGCGTGTCGAGCAGCAGGTTCGACGCGCAGGCTTCGGCCACGTCCTCGATCCGGCCCGAGGCGTAGGCCACGACCACGGCATCGATGGCGCGCTTCAGCACCGGGGACGGCGCGACGGCCGGCCGCTTCGGCGCGGCGTCGTGCAGGATCTGCGCGTGCTTCGGCGTCAGTTTCGACATCGGCGCGTAGGTGCGGTTGGCGAAGGCGAACACGCCCCAGCCGCGATCGGGCACCATCAGTACGTGCGAGCCGTAGCCCGGCAAGCCGCCGGGATGATGCAGGACGCGGCCGAGCCGCGAGTCTTCGGTGTTCATCAGGCCGTAGCCATAGGCGGTAGGCCGCGGTTCGGGCCCGTCCAGCGGCCCGTCCGGCTGGAAAGGCGGTGCGTGATAGAGCGCCATCTCGCGCACACTGGCGCGGCGAACCGGGCCGGTCTCGGGATCGTCGCGCGCCGGCCAGGCCGAGAGCAGGAAGGCGACCCAGCGCGCGTAGTCCGGCGCCGTCGTGACCAGGCCGCCCATGGCGCCGACCTCGCCGTCCGGCTCGAGGCGCTCGCGCGACCACGCCTCGCCGTCGAGTCGGTAGCCGAAGGCATAGTCGCTGCGCGCCGCCGCGATCGCGTCGAAGGTCGTGTGCGTCATGCCGAGCGGCGCGAGGAAGAGGCGCCGCATATAATCCTGGTAGGGCTCGCCGCTCACATTGGTCAGGACCCGGCCGAGCAGCGCATAGCCCAGGTTTGAATATTCGAAGGCGAGGCCCGGCGCGCGAGCAAACAGCGTGCCGGTGACGATCAGCTCGTCGAGCTCGGCCGGCGTCATGCCGAGCACGCGGTCGCCCCACGGATCGTCGGTGACCAAGCCCGCGACATGGCACAGGAGGTCGCGCACGGTGACGGGCTTGCTGTCGACGGTGGCGGGTTTCACCGCTGCGAACTGCGGCACGTACTCGGCGAGGGGCGCGTCGAGCACGACCTTGCCGGCGTCGCGCAGCGACAGGATGGCGAGCGCCGTCATGTTCTTGGTCATCGAGGCGATGCGGAAGGCGGTATCTCGTCCCACGGGCCGCCCGGCCTCGCGGTCGGCGAGCCCGAGCGCCGCGACATGGACCAGGTGCCCCTGATCGACGATGCCCGCGACAAGGCCGGGGAGCTTGTGCTCCTCGGCGAAGGCCGCCGAAGCGGCGTCGATTTCGGCAAACATCGGTTTACCATAGCGGGATGGAGCGACGCGCGTCGCCTGCCATCGTGCCAGGGGGATACCATGGAGCTCGCGGAAAAGGTCGCGTTCGTCACCGGCGGTTCAGGCGACATCGGCAAGGCGATTGCGCGAGCGCTTGCCGGCGCGGGCGCCGATGTCGTCGTTTCCTACGTCGGCGATGCCGGCCGGGCCGACGCGGCGGTCGAGGCGATCCGAAAGGCCGGCCGGCAGGGCCACGCCGTGCAGCTCGACCAGCGCGACCCTGGATCGATCGATGCCTGCGTCGAACAGGTGATGGGGCATTTCGGTCGGATCGACATCCTGGTCAACAACGCCGCATGGAACATCGG
>DATENV010000353.1:0-3569 GCA_035274805.1 Sphingomicrobium sp.
TGAAGGCGCGGGCGGTGCTGAAGGATACCGGCCGCGTGCTGCAGATGAGCTATGGCCAGGTCGACCGGCTCGCCAAGCTAATCCCCAACCATCCGACCGATCCGTGGACGCTCGAGCGCTCGCTGAACGGCGTTTCGGAGCTCGCCGCCGAGTACAAAGGCGACGCCGACGTCAAGCGGCTGGTCGACCTGGCGATGAAGCTCGAAGGCTTGCCGCGGCATGCCTCGACCAATGCCGCGGGCGTCGTCATCGGCGACCGGCCGCTCGACGAACTCGTGCCGCTCTACCGCGACCCGCGCTCGGACATGCCGGTTACCCAGTTCGACATGAAATATGTCGAAGCGGCCGGCCTGGTGAAGTTCGACTTCCTCGGGCTCAAGACGCTTTCGGTCCTGAAAGAAGGACAGCGCCTGCTCCGCGAACAAGGCGTCGAGGTCGATTTCGGCGCTCTGCCGTGGGACGACCCCGCGGTTTACGAGCTGCTTCAGCGCGGCGACGCCGTCGGCGTGTTCCAGCTCGAATCCGAGGGCATGCGCCGGACGCTCTCGGCGGTCCGCCCAACCAGCTTCGGGGACATCGTCGCGCTGGTTGCGCTCTACCGACCGGGCCCGATGGACAACATCCCGCTGTTCGGCGACCGCAAGAATGGACGCGTCGCGATCGAATATCCGCATCCGCTGCTCGAAGGCATCCTCGCCGAAACCTACGGCATCTTCGTCTACCAGGAGCAGGTGATGCAGGCGGCCCAGCTGCTCGCCGGTTACTCGCTCGGACAGGCGGATCTCCTGCGCCGCGCGATGGGCAAGAAGATCAAGTCGGAGATGGATGCCCAGCGCGCGACGTTCGTCGAGGGCTGCGCGACGCACAACGACATCCCGCCGGCCAAGGCCAATGAGCTGTTCGACTTGATCGACAAGTTCGCGGGCTACGGGTTCAACAAAAGCCACGCCGCAGCTTATGCCCTGGTCGCCTATCAGACGGCGTGGCTGAAGGCGCATCACCGCGCCGAATTTTACGCCGCGTCGATGAGCTTCGACATGGCGCTGACCGACAAGCTCGGCATTTTCGTCGAGGACATGCGCCGCGGCGGCGTCGAATGCCTCCCGCTCGACATCAACGCCAGCCATCCCTTCTTCACCGTCGAGGACGGAGCCGTGCGCTACGCGCTGGGCGCGCTCAAGGGTGTCGGCGAAAAGGCGATGGAAGCGCTGGTCCAAGAGCGCGAGCGCGGCGGTCCTTTCGCCAGCCTCGAGGATTTCGCAGCGCGAATCGACCCGCGCATCCTCAACCGCCGGCAGCTCGAAAGCCTCGCCGGAGCCGGCGCTTTCGACGGCATCAGCCCTGATCGCCCCGCCGTATTTGCTGCGGCGGAGATCATCCTTGCCCACGCCGCCAGCGCCCAGGAGCAGCGCGAGAGCGGCCAGGCCGGATTGTTCGGGACGAATTCGGCCGAGGCGGCGCCGATCCGCATGCCGCGCGACGCGTCTTGGACCCTTGCCCAGCGAATGGCTGCCGAGCGCGACGCATTCGGCTTCTACTTCTCGGCGCACCCGGTCGATTCGTCGCGCCACCTGCTCGCCGCGCACAAAGTGAAGACCTTCGCCGAGGTCGCAGAAGTGCAGATCGCCGAGGGCGGACGGGTCGGAGCAACCATGGCCGCATTGATCGAGGACACGCGCTGGCGGACCTCGGCGAAGGGCCGCCGCTACATGATGGCGACGCTGAGCGACCGATCGGGCCAGTTCATGGCGACCGCGTTCGACGACGAAGCGACGGCGGCACTAGAAGCAGCGGCGAAGGCCGGACAGTGCGGCTTGCTGTCGGTCGAGCTCGATCGCCGTGCCGGCGACGACGCGCCGCGGGTGACCGTCAAGCGCGTGCAGCCGCTGAGCGATGTTGCCAAGCGCACGCGCCTTCAGATGACGGTACGGGTGCAGGACGGTCCAACGGCGGCGCGGATCGCTCGCGACCTGGCCACCGCCCGCGAGTCGAACGGCACGCTGCGCTTCATCGTGCCGCTCGCATCGGGCGGCGAAGCGGTGGTCGTCGCCGGGCGCGACTATGCGCTCGACGCCGAAATCGCGGCACGCGTCGAGCGCCTCAGCGGCGAGGGGAGCGTCGACCTCTCCGTCCAGGAGCCGCCGAAGCTCGCCCTCGTCGGCTAGTCGTCAGGCCATCCAAAAGCCGTCGCGGTTGACGAGGCTGGTGATCCGCGCGTTTTGCTCCTCGTCCATCGACTGCTTGAAGCGCGGGAAGACCTGTTCTTCTTCCATGTGGGCGTGCTCCGACACGAGCTGCCGGAACTGGCGCACCTTCTCGAGCCAGTTCGAGGCCTCGGGCCCCATTTCATTGAGCTCGTAGATGAAGGTCTTGATGTAGCCATGCTCGCCTTCGAGATGGTCGGCATCGACCGCCTCATTGGCTTCGCGCAGGGCAGGGTAGACGACCATTTCTTCCTGGTGCGAATGCTTGTCCAGCGCGTGGGTGAGCTTCATCAGCAGCATCTTGCGCTTGAAGGTCTGCGTCTCGTCGGTCGCCAGCATCCGGTCGAAGACGGCCAGCGCCATATCGTGCTCGGCTGCGAGGATTTCGTCCCAGTCGCCGGCAGCGGCTTCCACTCCCTGCATCAGGAACTTGCGGCCATAGTTGGCGGCAAAGCCGATCGCGGCGCCACCGATCGCGGCGGCGATGATCGGCGTGGCGCCTTCGCCCCACGAGAAGGCGCTGCGGCTCTCGCGGCCGCTGCTGCTGGAACTTCCGCGGCTCGACGACGACCGGTTTGACGTGCGGCTTTGGGTACGCGTTGCCATGCTTGTCCTCCTTGGCTGAACTTTGGCGGGTCAACGGTTGGGGAGGGGGCGGCGTTCCTGTTGCGAAGCGGTCTCAGGCACCTTTTCGTCACGATAATTAGAAGCCGTTCGAAGGCGGCTCCGAAGGTTCATCGGGCGGGGGCGGAGCGGTCTCGTTTTGATCGACGGGCGAGGGGCCGGGCTCGAGTGGCTCAACTGATGCCGGCGGCAGTTCTTGCACCACGTTTTCGACCGGCGGGAGCGGCCTCGCCGTTTCATATTCCTCGCCGGGCAGCGGCCGCGACTTTTTCGTGACGGGCGGCGGCGCCTTGTTCGCGGGGGCCGGCGCGCCGCGATAGACGCAGGCGTCGAGGCCATCGCGTCCGACTACGGCGCTCCGTGCGGCGATGGTATTGCCGTAGCGGCGCGTGAAGCCCTTGGGCGCAATCGCCCCGCGTTTCTTGGGCAGCGGGAGGATGGCGGCGATGCGCGCCGCCTCGGTCGCGCTCATCGCGCTCGCGTCATGGCCGAAATAGCGCTGCGCGCCAGCATTGACGCCGTAGGTGCCGATGCCGGTCTCAGCGAGATTGAGATAAACCTCCATGATCCGGCGCTTGTCCCAGAGATGCTCGATCAGGAAGGTGAACCAGGCCTCGACGCCTTTGCGCGCATAGCCGCCGCCGTTCCACAGGAACGCGTTCTTGGCGGTCTGCTGGCTGATCGTCGAACCGCCGCGGATGACGCTCCCGCCGCGCGCGTTGCGCCGCATCGCCTCGGCGA
>DATENV010000354.1:0-2117 GCA_035274805.1 Sphingomicrobium sp.
TGGCCAAGCAGCGCCACGGTTCGACCGGCAAGGTGCGGCTCAAGTTCGACAGCCGGATAACCAAGTTCAGCGACCTGGTGGATGAAGGCTACATGCCGGAGATTCGCGGGAGCTAGCGAGGGATGATCGCGGTTGCGCGCGCGATCATGCGGAAGGGGGTTGGGGGCGTCGACTGGGCTCGGCGCCCTCAGCTATTATGGCCCGATATCGTCGCTGCTTTCCGGCTGTTCGATCCGGATCGGCGCGCCAGGCGCAAGGCCGAGCGCCTTGGCGATGTTGACGTCCCAGCCATATACGTCGGGCCGGAACTGAACCTTGGAGCCGTCCCAGAACACCGTTTGGTAAAGCAGCCGCACGGGGATTTCGCGCGGTAGCCTGACGGACTTGTTATCCTCGTTCCCCTGCATCGCTTCCTGGAAGTCGTCGAGCACGCCCTCCTGCTGCGCCAGCGCGGTCGCGAATTGCATCGCGCTCTCGACTCTGACGCAGCCATGGCTCCGATGGCGCTCCGGCATGCTGAACAGCGCCTTTGCCGGCGTGTCGTGGAGGTAAATCGCCTCCTTGTCCCGCATGTCGAATTTGACCAGGCCCAGCGAGTTCTTCGGCCCTGACTGTTGGACGTACAGACCGTCCTTCATCACGAAATCGTTTTCCCGGAGCCACTGCGGGCTTTTCTCGGCAAGCTCCTTCTCACCGATGCCTTTGGGCACCGTCCAGATCGGTTTGGCGACCAGTTGAAACATCGGCGCTTGCAGCTGTGGCGTGGGCTTGTCGGGCTCGCCGGCTACGACTTTCCGATGGTCGGCGTGCTGGCCATTGCGCCAATAGTCGAGCACGGCCGCGGCGGTGTTCACATCGATCCGGGTCGCGGGAGGATTGCGAGGCAACCAGCGCAGGCGCTCCATCGCGATGGCGAGCTGGCGCGCGCGATAGGCGGGACCGGCGTTCAGCGCGTCGAGCGTGTCGCCGCCGATGATCCCGTCCTGCTTGAACCCGAACTCGCCCTGAAGCCTCTTTATTGCGGCGACGAGGTCGGGCGAATAGGCGGTCGAGGCCGCTGCCCTCTGCGCTTGAGGTTGGCGCGCGGAAGCAGGCTGCGTCGGCTGAGGTCCATTCAGGTACCCGACCGCGCGGAGCGCCGCGGTGACCTGCACGACCCGCGGATCGCGGCTGCCCGGCTTGATCGGCTTGCCGTCCGCGACGGGCTGGAACTGCGTGCGCGACGCCAATTGCAGGTAGTGCAGATGTGCGTCGCTCAGCGCGCGATACTCGTCGGTCTGCGGGGCGAGCGAGTCGAGCCAGCCCTTGATGTCGCCGCGCTGGATGGCCTGCTGAAGCCCCTGGCGCACGTCCGTCTTGGCGCGCGGGATCGTATAGACCTCGTGCAGCTTGGTCGGGTCGGCGTAGCCGTTGGCCAGCGCGGACGCATATTTGAGCGCGGCCTGCGTCAGCGCGCCGCCTTTCTCGCCGCCTTTCAGGAACAGATCGGGCTTGAGCCCGTGCGCGGGCGCACTGGCGATCGCATCGCGAAGCTGCCGTTCGGTGGCGGATTTCCACGCGCTGTCGATCTCCGGGATGGAGGAAGTCGCCTGGCCCGACTGATTGTCCTTGACCGAGCAGGACGCGAGGGCGGTGGTGCACAGGGCGAGGCCAAGGGCCGCGCCGCTCCATTTGTTTTTACTCATCAGCGGGCTTGAACGCAGCGGATCGCCAAAGCGATCCAATGTCGCTTTGCGGGACCTTGGTCAGTCTTCCTGCATGTTCGGATCGCGAAGACCCTCGCCAATTGCGGCTCGGGCGCGGTCGGCCTCACTGCTGGTCACCGGATAGGCGCAATAATCGGCGGCGTAGAAGGCGCTCGGCCGATGATTTCCAGAAATACCGACTCCGCCGAACGGCGCATTGGAGGGTGCGCCGTTGGTCGGCTTGTTCCAGTTGATGACGCCGGCGCGAACGTTCGCCCAGAACTTGTCGTACATTTCGGGGCTGCCGCCGATCAGGCTCGCCGCAAGACCGAAGCGGGTGTTGTTTGCCTCGGCGATCGCGGCATCAAAGTCCTTCACCCGGATGATCTGTAGCACTGGTCCGAAGATTTCTTCGTCAGGTCGGTCCCTGAC
>DATENV010000355.1:0-2556 GCA_035274805.1 Sphingomicrobium sp.
AAGATCCCGCTCGCCGCCACCGACACCGATCGCACGCCCGCGCCGGACAGCAGCTCGCGCCAACCGCCGCTCCCTTTGTTGGTGATCGCCACCGGATCGCCGTTGATCGACAGTTGCGTGGTCTTCAGCCCCGCGACCGTCGCGTAGCTTGGGGTCGCCGCGCCGTCGCCGATCTTGAGCAGGAATGCGCTGCCGCGTTCCGCCGCCATTTCTTTCTCCCTTGCGAAATATGAAAATCAGGAAAGCGCCAGCATCCGCGCTCGAAAATCGATCGCCGCGGCCCATGGCCCCGCTACGTCTCGAACGACCCGCCGCCTCACCAACCGCATCGTGACCAGCTGCCAGCCGGCCGTCGGGCCCAGCGTTCGCAGATTTGCCTCGATGTCATCGGCAAGCGCATGCAGCCGCACCGGCTGGTCGTCCCACAAAGTAATCGCAACCAGGACGTCGCGGCCTTCGCCGCTCTTGTGGCTCCAATCGGTCTCGGTCGTGGCATCGAGCGCCGCGTAAGGATAGGCCGCGCGCGCCGGCGGTCCGTCGAACACGCCGGTCAATCCCTCGACCATGGTCAGCGCCGCGGCGATGGCCGTCTGCAGCGCACCGCCGGCGCTCATTTCAGCCCTCCGCCGAGAAACCGCAGCTTGGGGTCGATCAACCAGCGCTTGATCAGGCCGCGACCGCGCACGAGCACCCGCGCTTCCTCAGTTTCCACCGCGCCGCTGCCGAATAATTCGCGAAGTTGCCGCGCGACCGATTGCACGCGCCGCCGCTGCCGTTCGCGCGCCAGCGTTTGGCCGCGCTTCATCAGGTCGCCCATCATGCGCGGACCTCCTCGCAGCGCATGACGATCCGGTCCTTGGCGCGCGGATCGTCGAGCAGCTGGCGAACCATCAGGCTGCGGCTCTTCCAGCGGATTCGCTGGTCGAGCCCGACGCCATCGCGCTTGCGGATTGTCACCCGGTAGCGCGGCATCGCGCTCAACGCCTGCGCCTCGCTTTCCGGCCCAACCGTCTCAAGCACGACCGCCGCCAGGCAGCGGGACACTTCCTCCCAGCCCGGCTCCTGCAAGCCCATCGCGTTGCGCGACGAGATCGGTCGCTCGATGATGACGCGCTCGCGCAGCGTCCCCGCAAACTCGGTCATCGCAGCCTCCCGTTGGCGTGGATGGAGGCAGCCATCAGGAAAGCCTCATGCGGCGATAGGGTCGCCACAGCGCCGTCACCGCCGCCGGCGGCTCGCCATCGGCGCCATCGCGCGATGTGAACAGGTGCGCGATCAGCCGCAGCACACCCTGCCGGATCGGTTCGGGCACCCCATTCTCGTCATCCGCCATGCCTGCGCGGCCGATCACGCGAAGCCGCGACACGCTGCCGGGCTGGGCAACCCGCACCCAGCCGTCGCCGTTGAAATCAATGTCGAAGTTGAAATCGCTGCTGGCCAGCGCCGTCGCCACCCCGTTCGAATCCACGGCCGAAACCCCGGTCATCGAACGTATCGGCGTGAGCGGCAACCGCTCCCAGGCGCTGCTTGCTGGCACGTCGACCTCGAAGTCCCGCGCGATCACGACCTGGTTGATGAACGCCTCGCACAATCCGCTGGAGGTGCGGATCAATCCCGCCAGCAGCGCTTCCTCCTCGCCGGTTTCGATCCGGACATAGGCCTGCGCCTCGCTCATGGTGATGATTGGCTGGGCCGGCGCGACCATCAGCGCTTCTCCACGCGCAGCACGATCGACCGTTCGTCGGTGCGGCCGGACTGCGTGACCACGCGGTTCGACAGCCGGTAGACGCGGCCGGCGATTCCGCCGCTGGCCTGGACACTCGACAAGCGCTCGCCAAACTCGCTGCTGACAACGGCGATGCCGTCGGTTTCATCGGGATCGACCGACCAGCTGCTTTGCGCAAGCAGGTCGCCTTCGCCGAGATATTCGGCGCCCCAGTCGATGGCATAGTCGAGGACCGCTGCAGGGTCCTTCAGAAGAAGTGTCATCTCGTTCCTTCGTGGAGCTCAGCGCGGCTCGGGGAGCACGACCGGATCGCCCGCCGCCACGATGATGCGCTTGGGCGGCGGCTGGTTCTTCCCGCCCGTGATTGAATCGGTCTGCGCGGAAATCGCGGCCGCGCTGACCGGGATGGCGCCGATGCTCATGCGTTGACCGCCTTGTTGATCGAGAAATTGAACAGCAGCGCTTCGGACAGCGATCCCGCGGAGATGTTCTTGATCGAGATCGCGAACGATCCGGCGCTCACCTTGTCGACCTGGTAGCTGTAGGTTCCCGCCGCGGCATTGCCGGATGCAAGCACCAGGCTCACCGCATCGGTCGCCGCGACTTGGTTGTTGCTGACGGTGAAGGAGACAGCGGCGCCCGCCGCAAGCGCCGCCGCGTTCGTCGTGATCTGCCCGCACAGCTTGTCGATCGTCACGCCGGTCGACTTGCTGGTCGCCTGCGTGACCGCGCCGCCCGCGCCGGCCGCGTACCCGATCGCCCCGCTCGCCGCGACGGCGCCCGTCACTGCAAGTCCGCCCGAATGCGCGATGGCAATGTCCGCGCCGCCT
>DATENV010000356.1:0-3941 GCA_035274805.1 Sphingomicrobium sp.
CCGACCGCATCGATTTCGTCGATGAAGATGATGCACGGCGCGTGCTTCTTCGCCTGGTCGAACATGTCGCGCACGCGCGAGGCGCCGACGCCGACGAACATCTCGACGAAGTCGGAACCGGAAATCGTGAAGAACGGCACCTTCGCCTCGCCGGCGATGGCGCGGGCCAGCAGCGTCTTGCCCGTGCCGGGCGAGCCGACCATCAACACGCCGCGCGGGATCTTGCCGCCGAGGCGCTGGAACTTGCCGGGGTCCTTGAGGAACTCGACGATCTCGACGACTTCTTCCTTCGCCTCGTCGACGCCGGCGACGTCGGCGAACGTGACCTGCACCTGGTCCTCGCCGAGCAGTCGCGCCCGGCTCTTGCCGAACGACATCGCGCCGCGGCCGCCCGCGCCGCCCTGCATCTGGCGCATGAAGTACACCCAGACGGCGATCAGCAACAGGATCGGGAACGACGAGATAAATAGCTGCATCAGGAACGACTGCCGCTCGGGCGCCGCGCCGTCGGTCTTCACCCCGGACTTGAGGAGCAGCTCCATCAGCGCGTTGTTGTCGGTCTCCGGGCTGTAGACGATGAAGTTCTCGCCGTTGGTCCGCGTGCCCTTGATGACGTCGTTGTGCTTGTTGATCTTGACGTCGGCGATGCCGCCGTCCTTCACCTGCTCGATGAAGGTCGAATATGGGATCTCCTGGACCGCCCCCGACCGCGCACTGAAATTACTGACGACCGTGGCCACGACCACGGCAATCACGATCCAGAGGACGATGTTCTTGGCTAGGTCGTTCAAAGGGACGTACCTCGGAAGGGGCGAAAAGTGCGGCGGGGCATGAACTTGGAAGGGGCTCGAAGGGGGTGTCGACCCGACACTACTACAACCCGGTCCGGCAATGCCATAACCGGTTCCCTGCTATGGCCCAATGGTTGCCGGTGGGGCTGCGGGTGCGGCGTCATGGACACGAAGTGGGGAATACTCATCCCGAATTAAAGGTGCGCGCCAGCAGATAAAGTTCCGGGCTGCGCTGCCGCGAGGCCGGCGGTTTACGTACCTTGACGGTCCCGAACAGCCCCCGAAGCTGGCTGACGAACGGCTGGAAGTCCCGGCCCTGGAACACCTTGACCAGGAAGTCGCCTCCGGGCGCGAGCACCTTGCCTGCGAAATCGAGTGCCAGCTCGGCAAGGTGCATCGATCGGTCCTGGTCGACCGTCGCGATCCCGGTCGTGTTCGGCGCCATGTCGGACATCACCAGCGCCGGCCGGTCGCCTGCCAGCAGGCTCATCAATTGCTCGAGCACCGCATCCTCGGTGAAGTCGCCCTGGATGAATTCGACGCCGTTGATGGCGTCCATCGGCAGGATGTCGAGCGCCACGATCCGGCCCCGCCCCTGCAGCACCTTCGCGGCATATTGGCTCCAACCGCCGGGCGCGGCGCCGAGGTCGACGATCGTCGTGCCGGGACGCAGGAGCCGGTCGGTGCGCTGGATGTCCTCCAGCTTGAACAGCGCACGCGAGCGATAGCCCGCCTCGCGGGCGCGCTTCACGAACACGTCGCTCTCGTGCTCCTGCAGCCAGCGCTGGCTCGATTTGGTACGTTTAGGCATGCAATCCAATCTGACCGAGAAACAGAAGAAACATCTGCGCGGCCTCGCTCACTCCCGCGAGCCGGTCGTCATGATCGGCCAGGCAGGCCTGTCGCCGGCGATCACCGCCGAGCTCGAAACCGCGCTCGGCGCTCATGAGCTGGTGAAGGTACGCGCTCGCGTCGGCGATCGCGACCAGCGCGACGAAATCTTCGACGAGCTCGCCAAGCAGACGAAGAGCGCGCTGGTCCAGCGCATCGGCAATGTCGGCGTCTTCTACCGGTCGCGCAAAGACAAGCCGCGCATCATCCTGCCGGCCGATTGAATCGCAACACGAGCAGCAGCGCGCCGAGCGCGGCTGCAATGAACAGCACGGCTGCCAGGCCGTGCAAGATCCCGTAGCGACTCATATCGTTGGCCGCACGCGCGGCGGCCATCATCGGCGAGAGAACGAGCTCGCTGAGCAGCGGCGCGGCGGCTGTTGCAGCGATCAGCCAAGACGGGCTGAGGCGCGCGGCGAGCGGCTTGTGAATGAACCCGAGCGCAAACAGGAGCAGGGCGCAAGCCGCGCCGAGCCAGGTCTCGATCTGGAACAGCGCGCCGGCAACGCGGCCGGCTCCAGGCCGATCGAGCACGGCGAACGCCGCTGGAGCTGCGATCCCGCACACGGTCCACAAGCTGCCGGCCCACAGCGTCAGAACGACTGCGGCGAATCTGCTCACACGTATTTGACGCCGACGATCTCGTACGTGCGCGTGCCGCTCGGCGCCACCACGTCGACGACGTCGCCCTGCGACTTGCCGACCAGTGCCCGCGCGATCGGCGAGGACACGGAGATCAGGCCGCTTTTGATGTCGGCCTCGGCGTCGCCGACGATCTGGTAGACGACGGCGTTGCCGTCATCCTGATCTTCCAGGTCGATGGTCGCGCCGAACACGACCTTGCCGGTCGCCGGCAGGCGCGTGACGTCGATGATCTCGGCGTTCGACAGGTGCGCCTCGATGTCCTTGATGCGTCCCTCGCAGAAGCTCTGCTGCTCGCGCGCGGCGTGATACTCGGCGTTCTCGCTGAGATCGCCGTGGCTGCGCGCCTCGGCGATCGCCTGGATGATGCGCGGCCGCTCTTCGGTCTTGAGCCGTTTCAACTCGGTGCGCAGGCGCTCGGCGCCCTTCAGCGTCAGCGGCATCCGTCTCATGACGCGTTCCCTTCCGAGAGCACGGGCAGGGATTGCGTATCGCTGGACACGTGCTGGTGCAGATCCTGCAGCCGGTTCACGTCCACCTCGTTCATGTGGGCGATCGCGTCGCAGGTCGCGAGGCCCGCGGCGACGGTCGTGTAATAGGTGACGCGCTTGTGCACGGCCTCGCGCCGGATCGAGCGCGACTCGAAGATCGCCTGCTTGCCTTCGGTGGTGTTGACGATCAGCGAGATCTCGTCGTTCTTGATCATGTCGACGATGTGCGGGCGGCCTTCGCGGACCTTGTTGGCCGGCCGGCAGGGAATGCCGGCGTCGAGGATCGCCTGCGCCGTTCCGGAGGTCGCGACGATTTCGAAGCCTTGTGCGACCAGGCGTCGCGCCAGCGTCACCGCCGCGGGTTTATCGCGATCGCGCACGCTGAGCAGGCAGACCCCGCGCGTCGGCAACACGACGCCCGACGCGAGCTGCGCCTTGGCATACGCCTCGCCGAACGACTGTCCCGTGCCCATGACTTCGCCGGTCGACTTCATTTCCGGGCCGAGTATCGGATCGGCCTCCGGGAACTTCGCGAACGGGAACACCGATTCCTTCACGGCGAAGAACTTCGGCACGCGCTCGATCGTCAGGCCGAGCTCCTTGAGCTTACTGCCGCTCATGACTCGCGCAGCCATCTTCGCCAGCGGCACGCCGGTGGCCTTCGAGACGAACGGCACGGTGCGCGAGGCACGCGGATTCACTTCGAGGATGTAGACGATGCCGTTCTGGATCGCGAACTGGATGTTCATGAGCCCGACGACCTTGAGGGCGCGCGCCAGCTTGCGCGTCTGCTCCTTCAGATCCGCCTGGGTTTCCGCGCTCAGGCTGTTCGGCGGCAGCGAGCAGCCCGAATCGCCGGAGTGCACGCCCGCCTGCTCGACGTGCTCCATGATGCCGCCGATGAGCACAGTCTCGCCGTCGCACACCGCATCGACGTCGACTTCGATCGCCACGTCGAGGAAGCGGTCGAGCAGCACCGGGCTGTCGTTCGACACCTTGACCGCGTCGGTCATGTAGGTGCGCAGGTCGTCTTCGTTGAACACGACTTCCATCGCGCGACCGCCGAGCACGTAGGACGGACGCACGATCAGCGGGAACCCGACAGTGCGCGACATCGCGATCGCCT
>DATENV010000357.1:0-2460 GCA_035274805.1 Sphingomicrobium sp.
GAGGCGTGGGCCGGCAATCCGTTGATGGACGAGCAGCGCCGCGCCTTCTACGAATATCACGCCGCCATCATGGAGCCGTGGGACGGCCCGGCCGCGATCGCGTTCACCGACGGCCGCCAGATCGGCGCCACGCTGGACCGCAACGGCCTCCGCCCGGCGCGCTATCTTGTCACCTCCGACGACCGCATCGTGATGGCGTCGGAGATGGGCGTCCTGAAGATTCCGGAAGAGCACATCGTCACCAAGTGGCGGCTGCAGCCCGGCAAGATGCTGCTGGTCGACCTCGAACAGGGCCGCCTCATTCCCGACGACGAGATCAAGGCGCAGCTCGCCAAGAGCCATCCCTATCAGGACTGGCTCGACAAGACCCAGATCGTGCTGGAGGAACTGCCGGACGCGCCGGTCAAGGGCATGCGCTCCAACCTGCCGCTGCTCGATCGCCAGCAGGCGTTCGGCTACAGCCAGGAGGACGTCACCATCCTGATGACGCCGATGGCCTCGACCGGCGAGGAAGCCAACGGATCGATGGGCAACGACACCCCGATCTCGGCGCTGTCGGACCGGCCGAAGCCGCTGTTCACCTATTTCAAGCAGAACTTTGCGCAAGTCACCAACCCGCCGATCGACCCGATCCGCGAAGAGCTGGTGATGAGCCTCGTCTCGATCATCGGGCCGAGGCCCAACCTGTTCGACCTGCAGGGCGTCGCCGGCACCAAGCGGCTTGAAGTGCGCCAGCCGATCCTGACCGATGCGGATCTCGAAAAAATCCGCTCGATCTCCGACATCGCCGACACCCATTTCCGTTCGCGCACGCTGGACACCACCTTCCACGCCGGTTTCGGCGCGGCGGGGCTGGAGCAGGTACTCGACGAACTCTGCGCGCGCGCCGAAGCCGCGGTCCGCGAGGGCGTCAACATCATCATCCTGTCCGACCGCATGGCGGGTTCGGACCGCATTCCGATTCCCTCGCTGCTCGCCTGCGCCGCCGTGCATCATCATCTGATCCGCACCGGCCTGCGTACCTCGGTCGGTATTGTCGTGGAGTCGGGCGAGCCGCGCGAGGTGCATCATTTCGCGTGCCTCGCCGGCTACGGCGCGGAGGCGATCAATCCATATCTCGCATTCGAGACCATCATCGCGCTGAAGGACAGGATGCCGGCGGCGCTGGACGACTACGAACTCATCAAGCGCTACATCAAGTCGATCGGCAAGGGCTTGCTCAAGGTGATGTCCAAGATGGGCATCTCGACCTACCAGTCCTATTGCGGCGCGCAGATTTTTGACGCTGTCGGGCTGAAGGCGGATTTCGTCGCCAAATATTTTGCCGGCACCCACACCCGCATCGAAGGCGCGGGCCTTGCTGAAATTGCCGAGGAAGCAGTGCGCCGCCATGCCGACGCGTTCGGCGAGGCGCCGGTCTACAAGAACGCGCTGGACGTCGGCGGCGAATACGCCTACCGCACCCGCGGCGAGGATCACGCCTGGACGGCTGAGTCCGTGTCCATGCTGCAGCACGCCGCGCGCGGCAACTCGCTGGAACGCTACAAGGCGTTTGCAAAAATTCTCAACGAGCAGTCCGAGCGGCTGTTGACCCTGCGCGGCCTGTTCAGGATTCGCTCGGCCGAGGACGACAGGCGCAAGCCGATCCCGCTCGAGGAAGTCGAGCCCGCGAAGGAAATCGTAAAACGCTTCGCCACCGGCGCGATGAGCTTTGGCTCGATCTCGCGCGAGGCGCACACCACGCTTGCGATTGCGATGAACCGGATCGGCGGCAAATCCAACACCGGCGAGGGCGGCGAGGAGGCGGACCGCTTCAAGCCGCTGCCGAACGGCGATTCGATGCGCTCGGCGATCAAGCAGGTCGCCTCCGGCCGCTTCGGCGTTACCACCGAATATCTCGTCAACGCCGACATGATGCAGATCAAGATGGCGCAGGGCGCAAAGCCAGGCGAAGGCGGGCAACTGCCCGGCCACAAGGTCGACGCGACCATCGCGCGCGTCCGGCATTCGACGCCGGGCGTCGGCCTGATCTCACCGCCACCACATCACGATATCTATTCCATCGAAGACCTGGCGCAGCTCATCTACGATCTCAAGAACGTCAACCCGGCCGCCGACGTGTCGGTGAAACTCGTCGCCGAAGTCGGCGTCGGCACGGTCGCGGCCGGCGTCTCGAAGGCGCACGCCGACGTGGTGCTGATCTCGGGCCACGACGGCGGGACGGGCGCGGCGCCGCTCACCTCGCTGAAGCACGCCGGTGGCCCGTGGGAGCTCGGCCTGGCCGAGACCCAGCAGACGCTGCTGCTGAACAACCTGCGCGACCGCATCGTCGTGCAGACCGACGGCCAGCTGAAGACGGGCCGCGACGTCGTGATCGCCGCCCTGCTCGGCGCCGAGGAGTTCGGCTTCGCGACGGCGCCGCTCATCGTCGAGGGGTGCGTCATGATGCGGAAGTGCCAC
>DATENV010000358.1:0-6365 GCA_035274805.1 Sphingomicrobium sp.
GGTCGCTATGTCAGCATGGGCATGCCGGACGGTGCACATGTGCAGGCCGGTGCTGAGCCGAAGCATCTCGACCGCCGCCCAATGCTCGCGCGGCGGCAAAGGATCGACCGCGGCCGCGATCGCTGAATCCGGTCCCCAGGCGCCGTTGCGCCAATAGGGTTGGTTATCGATCCAGTTCTGGAAGGTTAGGCCGGCGCCCTCAATCAGGTCGAGCAGCTGCGGCACCGTATATGCCCGGTCCTGCGGGTGCAGGAACGTGTCGACGATCGCCGCGTTGTGCTTCAGCTCGTCGGCGGCGCCGATGTAATCCTGCGCGTAATGCCGGCCGGGCAACTCGGCGAGGATACCGCGGACTTCCGCTACCCCGGCCGGGGTCTGCTCAATCCCGATCCGGCGAAAAGCGTCCTGCAGCATGTAAACGCCGGTGCGGACGGTCTGGCCGTACAGCATCAGCACCATCACCCCATCGGGCGCGAGCACGTCGCGCAGCGCCGTCAACCCCGCGCCCGGGTCCGCCATGTGATGCAGCACGCCGGTGCACAGGATGACGTCGAAGCGACCGCCGATTGAACCGACGTCGAGCAAATCGCCCTTGAACAGCTTGAGGTTCGTCAGACCATGCCGCTCCTGGAGGAAGCGCTCGTGCGCCAGCGACGCTTCCGACAGGTCGATTCCCATCACTTCGTCATCGGGGCTCATGTACGCGGTGTAGGCGGCCTGGACCGTGCCGCAGCCGGCAACCAGGATCTTCAACCGCCGTTGCGGACGCCCGCCGGGCCACAGCACCGGGCGGTAAAGCGCGGGATCGCCGGCCTGAATGTAGCCCTTGCGGATTTCCTGCGTCAGGTCGGCGAACGGCTCGGGATAGGCGAACGCCTCATATTGCCGCGCGACCAGGCTCGATACGTCTTCCATCGGCGCGATGCTTAGCCGAGCCGTGGCCGGGCCGAAACCGTGCCGGGCCTCTGACCGACTCGCCCGGGCTGTGCTAAGGGGGTGCCAGGCGCCCGGCGCTCACGGCCGGACGGCTCCGTTCAAGGAGGTGTCATGGCGACGAAAAGCATCGCTCGCGGCGGCCCGCGCAAGACCGCGTCCGTTCCTATCCGCAACATCACGCACGAGGACCTCAGCATCGCGCTGAGGCAGGGCCTCGACGATTTCCTGACTTTCCGCGGCGACATCGTCTTTGCCGGCATCGTCTATACCTTGATCGGGATCGCCGCCGTGGTGATGACGACCAGCGCGCCGTTGATGCCCTTTTTCTTCCCGGTAGTTGCCGGCGTCGGCCTGCTCGGCCCTGTCGCGGCTGCCGGTTTCTACGAGCTGGCGCGCCGCCGCGAGGCCGGAGAGACCGACGTCCACTGGTTCAACTTCCTCGACGTCCTCAAACGCCCTTCAATCGACGACATGGGTATCGTCGCCGGCCTCTTGCTGCTGATCTTCTTCGTCTGGCTGCTCGCTGCCGGCATCCTCTACGCGGCGCTGTTCAACTGGGCGACGCCGACCTCGATCCCGCAATTCGTCGCGATGGTGTTCACGACGCCGAGGGGATGGGCGCTGATCATCGGCGGCGCGGCGATCGGGGCCATCTTCGGCTGGATCGTGCTGGCGCTGAGCGTCGTGTCGATGCCGATGCTGGTCGACCGCAACGTCAGCGCCGCCAAGGCAGTTTCCGCCTCATGGCGCGCGGCGCACGCGAACAAGGGCGAGATGATCCGGTGGGGAATCATCGTGCTCGGCCTCCTGATCGTCGGCTCGATCCCGTTGTTCGTCGGGCTTGCCTTCGTGCTGCCGTGGCTGGGCTATTCGACCTGGCACCTCTACACGCGGCTGATCGACCGCGAGGCGCTCCGAACCCGCTAGTTCGAAGGCTTGCCTCTCACCTTGTCGTCGAGGAAGCGCGTGATCGTCGTCCACACGTGCGTCTGCGGACCCTCGCCAGCGATCGCATGCGTTGCGCCGGGATAGGTCATCATCTGGAACGGAACCTTGGCCTGCTGCAGCCGCGCGTAGAGCTCGGTGCTGTTCTGGAACACCACATTGTCGTCCGACATGCCGTGAACCAGCAGCAGCGGGTCGCGGATCTTCACGGCGTCGTCGAGCGCGTCCGAGCTCCGGTATGGCTTCGGGTCGATGGCCGGATTGCCGAGATAGCGCTCGGTGTAAGCGGTATCGTACAGCTCCCACTTGGTGACCGGCGCCACCGCAACCCCGGCCGCGAACGTGCCCCGGGCCTTCTCGAGCAGCTTAAGTGTCATGTAGCCGCCATACGACCAGCCCATGACCGCGATCTTCGCCGGATCGACGAACGGCTGGTACTTGAGCCAAGCGACGCCGGCGATCTGGTCGGCGACCTCGGCATCGCCCATTGTGCGATAGACGGCGCTTTCGAACTTGGTGCCGCGCCGGTTGGTGCCGCGATTGTCGATCGTGAACACGATCCAGCCCTGGTCGACCAGCGCCTCGTGCAGCGGCAGTTGGCCATACCAGGCATCGGTCACCTGTTGCCCGTGCGGCCCCCCATAGACGTAGAAGAACACCGGGTAGCGCTTGCCGGGCACGCGCGCGGGCAAAAGCATGCGATAATAAAGCTTCGATCCGTCGGGGCCGGCGATTGTGCCAAACACCGGCAAAACATGGCTGTCGAGGTAGGGCGCGTAAGGGTGCGCAGCATTCAACGCATTCTCCTGGACCCACGCCAATCGCTTGCCGCCCGCGTCCGCGAGATAGGTTTGCGAGGGCTGCCTGGGGTTGGAGCGGGTGACCAGCGCATGCGTTGCGCCCTTGTCCATCACCGCATTGTTGTACCAGCCCGCTTCGGTCACGCGGTGGGGTGCGCCCGGGGAGATATAGCTTACCCAATAGAGTTGCTGCTCGATCGGCGTTTCGGCGGTTCCGGTGAAATAGACTCGGCCCGACCGTTCATCGACGCCCGCGAGCTTCTCGACCGCCCAATTGCCGCGCGTCAGCTGCGTCCACTTGCCCGCCTTCCAGCGATAGAGGTGGGAAAAGCCGCTGCGCTCTGACGACCAGATCAGGCTGCCGTCCTTGAGCGGCTTGAAATTCTCGGTGAGGTTGACCCACGTCGGCGAGGTTTCCGAGAACACTGATGTCGAGCGCCCCGTCGTCGGATCGACGCGAAGCATGTCGAGGCGTTTCTGGTCGCGGCTGAGGCGCTGGACATAAATGCTCCTGCCGTCGCGCGCCCAGTCGACGCGGGCGAGATAATAATCGGGGTCGTTGCCGAGATCCGCTTTCACCCGGGACTTGCCGTCGGGCGTCATTACGTAAAGGTCGACGATCGCGTTTTTGGTGCCCGCGGCCGGATAGCGTTGCTCGATCAGCGACGTGCCCGATGCGCCGATCGCCGCCCGGCGAACAATCGCGACCGGGCTTTCATCGACCCGCGCAACGGCGATGAAGCGGTCGTCCGGCGACCACCAATAGCCGGTGTCGCGGCCAAGCTCCTCCTGCGCGACGAACTCGGCGGCGCCCCAGCTCAAGGTTTCGCCGCCGTCGCTGGTCAGCGCACGTTCCTGGCCGCTCGCGGCGTCCATCACGAATAAATTCTGGTCGCGCAGGAACGACAGGAAGCGACCAGTTTCGGAGACCTTGGCGTCGATCTCGGTTGCCGCCGTGGTCGTGAGCCGGCGGACGTTCCCGTCCAGCGCCGCGAGATAAAGGTCGCCGTCGATCGGCACGAGGATCGAGCGCGAATCCGGCGCCCAGCCATAGTCGGTAATCCCCTTGGTGCCGGCGATCCGCGCCCGCTCGCGGCGCATCTTTTCCTCCTCGGAGATCGCCGCTCCAGTCCCGATCTTCTGAGAATCGACGAGCATGCGCTGATTGCCGGTCGCGGTATCGATTGCCCAGAGATCGTAACGGTCCTTGTCTTCGGGCCGGTTCTTGAGGAGCGTGACGAAGCGGCCGTCGGGCGACAGCTTCGCTTCGCGCGGCGTCGGTCCGCTCAGCGACGGGCTGGAGAAGACGCGCTCGAGCGGGATGTCGTCGGCGGCAGCCGGCGTGGCGACAAGGGCGAAAAGCAGGCAGGCGAGAATGGTGCGCATGGGCCGCGACGGTACGGGCGTTTGCGCAAAAGAAAAGGCGGAGCGCGAACGCCCCGCCCTTCATTCCTTATGCCGAAAAGTCTCAGGCTTCCTGGGCCTGATCCACTTGCTGCGCTTCGGCCTCGGCGCCCTGTCCGCCCGGAATGTCGCGCTGGATCGTGCGACGCTCGGCGATGCGGGCGGCCTTGCCGGTGCGACCGCGCAGATAATAGAGCTTGGCGCGGCGGACGTCGCCGCGGCGCACGACCTCGATCTTGTCGATGATCGGCGAATAGAGCGGGAAGACGCGCTCGACGCCCTCACCGAACGAAATCTTGCGAACCGTGAAGCTCGATCCGACGCCCTTGTTCGAACGGGCGATGCAGACGCCCTCAAACGCCTGGACGCGGGTGCGCTCGCCCTCGATCACCTTGACTCCGACGCGCAAGGTATCACCGGGGCGGAATTCGGGAACGGGCTTGTCCTTGGTCAGCGCGTCGATCGCTTCGCGCTCCAGGGTCTCGATCAGGTTCATGTTCAGTCAGCCTTCGTGTCTCGTCGCTGCGCGCCAGAGGGCGGTGCCTGCGATGCGCCCCCGTGGCGCTCGATCAGGTCCGGCCGCCGTAGCCGTGTATCGTCGACCGCGCGTTCGTGTCGCCACGCCGCGATCTTCGCATGATCCCCCGACCGCAGCACTTCGGGGATCGTGCGCCCTTCCCAAGTCACAGGCCGGGTATAATGCGGATATTCCAGGAGACCCTGCTCGAAGCTCTCCTCCTCTCCGCTGGAGGCCGCGCCCATTACCCCGGGAAGCAGGCGCACGCAAGCATCGAGGATCACCATCGCGCCAAGCTCGCCGCCCGACAGCACATAGTCGCCGACGGACACAGGTTCCAGCGGCCGCGCCTCGAAAATCCGCTCGTCGAAACCCTCGAACCGGCCGCACAGCAGGATCACCCCCTCGCCTGCGGCCAGCTCGCGCACGCGAGTCTGGGCCAGCGGTGCGCCACGCGGCGTCAGCGCGAGCATCGGACGCCCGTCCGCGGCGCTGTCGAGCGCGGCGGCGAGCACATCCGGCCGCAGCACCATTCCCGCTCCGCCACCGGCGGGCGTGTCGTCGACGCTCTTATGCTTGTCGGTCGCGAAGTCCCGGATATTCCTCGCTTCAAGCGACCAGGTGCCCTCGTCCAACGCCCGGCCGGCAAGGCTGGAGCCGAGCGGCCCCGGGAACATGTCCGGGTAGAGCGTCAGGACGGTCGCCCGGAACGTCACTTCTCGTGCCTTCGGCTGGACAGGGTGGCGCCGATTAGCCCGCCGATCAGCGCGAGCAGCGTGAACCCGCCGCCGAACGTCGCCAGCGCAGCGATGGCGAGGTCCTCCATCCGCTCGCTTTCGCCGTGCCTGGCCGTCGCGATGAACAGGACGCCGAGCAAGGTCGCGAGCAGGGTGATCGCCGGAAGAATGGAGGCCGCCGTGACCCGCCTGCGCCGCGCGCTCCATTCCGGCCGAATCGTCACGAGCAGCGACACCAAAGCCGCGCCCATCAAGACCGCCAGGGAGAAGCCGACCAGCACCAGCGTCCAGTTCATTCGCCGCGCGCTAGTCGGGAACCGTCAGTGCGGCAATCCATTGGGCCACGGATGGATGACCCCATTCTCGACTGCCTGATTGTCGGCGGCGGGCCCGCCGGCCTGACCGCGGCGATCTATCTGGCGCGCTTCCACCTCGACATCCTCGTGGTGGACGGCGGCAAGAGCCGCGCCTCGTGGATCCCGTGCACCCGCAACCACGCCGGCTTCCCCGACGGCATCAACGGCGAAGAGCTGCTCCAGCGCATGCGCGACCAGGCCTGCAAATATGGCGCGAAGATCGAGAGCGAATTCGTCACCAAGCTCGGGCGGGACGAGGAAGCCGCCCTGTTCACCGCCACCTGGGGCTCGGGCGAAGCCACCGCGCGGTCAGTGCTGCTGGCGACCGGCGTCAGCAACCGACGCCCGCCGATGGATGAGGAGCTGCACGACGACGCAGTGTCGCGCGGCCTCGTTCGCTACTGCCCGATCTGCGACGGCTACGAAGTCACCGACAAGAAAGTCGGCGTGATCGGCAGCGACAGCCATGGGGTCGCCGAAGCGCTGTTCCTGAGGAGCTACACCACCGACGTGACGCTGATCGCGCCCGACAAGGCGTTGCGGCTAAAGCCGGAGGACAATCAGAAGCTCAAGGACGCCCGCATCGATTGCGTCGACGGGCCCGCCCAGGCGGTGGCGATTGCCAAGGACTGCATCACCGTCGACACCGCGGAAGGGCACTATACCTTCG
>DATENV010000359.1:0-4319 GCA_035274805.1 Sphingomicrobium sp.
CCGGGTCCGAAGTGCCTATTCCACCTGACAGTCTACCGACATAGCCGGTTGCCCGGCGCTCCCTACATAGGGATTTTGCGCGTGAATCTCAAGTTTAGCGCTGTTATGGCGGCCTTCGGCAAGGCCTAAGTGGGGAACCGAAATCGATGAAAAGACTGGCTTTTGTGACGATCGGCGTGGCGGCGCTGGCGCTTGGCGCATGCAACCGCGGCAATGAGGATTCGGTGCAGAATGCCGAGCTCAACCAGCCCGATGCCGACCAGCTGAACGAGCTTGCCAACCAGGCGGCGCTCGACGCGGCGGCCAACGCGGCAGCGGCGCAGAGTGCGATCAACGAGGCGGTTGAGGACCAGAACGCCGCGGTCGAAAACGTCGTCAACCCGATCGACGCCGACGAGCAAAACGTCAGCGGCATGTGAGCGGCGGCGGCCGGTGAGCGATGACGCGATCCCGGCCGCGACCCTGATTTTGGTGCGGGAGCGGCCGAATGGGCCGCCCGAGCTGCTGATGGTCGAGCGCGCGGGCGGCATGGCCTTCGCCGCCGGCGCGCTGGTGTTTCCCGGGGGACGGATCGACGAGGCCGACCGGCAACTCGGCGAGGAGCGCGGCATCGATGCCGCAGCCGTCGCCGCAATCCGCGAGACGCTCGAAGAGACCGCGGTGCCGGTAGCCCTGTCGCCAACGCCCGATGCGGCGGCGGCGCGGACGCTTCAGGATGCGTTGGTCGCGGACCGGCCGTTCGACGAGCTGCTGCACGAGCGAGGCCTTGAGCTAGATGCGGGCGACCTCACCCTGTTCGCGCGCTGGGTGCCCAGGTTCCACGCGGTGCGCCGGTTCGATACCTTGTTCTTCATCGCGAAGTGTCCGCCGGGCGAGTGGCAGCCGCGGGTGATCGAAGGCGAATGTACCGGCGCTTCGTGGCTCACCGCCGCCGAAGTGCTGGAGCGCGACGCCGCCGGCGAAGCGCGGCTGATCTTCCCGACGCGGCGCAACCTCGAACGGCTCGCGCAGCATTCATCCTACGATGAGATTTGCGCCGACGCCCGCGATCATCCGGTCGAGCCGGTGACGCCGTGGGTCGAGGAACACGATGGCGAGCGTTTCATCACCATCCCCGATCATTTGGGCTACCCGGTCACCCAGGAGAGGCTGGACGGCCTCTGGCGAGGCTGATCGGCACCGCCGAGTCGCGCTCACCCACATACAAAAAGGGGACCCGCCGAAGCGGATCCCCCTTTCGTCCGGAACCTTCCGAAGCTTATTTCAGATGGTTCGACAGGTGCTTGTTCATCTCGAACATGCTGACCCGGTCCTTGCCCCCAAAGACCTTCTTCAGCTTGTCGTCCGCAAGAATTTCTCTTTTGTTTTGCGGGTTTTGCAGGTTGTTCTTGCGAATGTGGTCCCAGATCTTCGAAACGACCTGGCTGCGGGGAAGCGGCGCGCTGCCGCAGATCGCCGCGAGATCCGCCGAAGGTTGAACCGGGCGGGCCAGTCCGCCCCCTGCCTTACGTGCGCCTTGTGCCATCATGGCCCTCCTGTTGTTCCTAACTCAGGATAGAGCGCAAAGCGGGGCGCATTGCAATGCCGTTGCAGAGGGAAATTCAGTCGTTTCTCCTCGGGAACGGAACCACGCGATTCTGGGCGTCGTGGCCGATGTCGGCGCGGCCGCCGAACGTGATGCCCGATCGGACGCACCATTGCTCGACGATCGCCGCCTCGTCGACGCTGAATTGGGGGTCGTTGGGCAGGATGTCGCTGACGCGCCCGAGCCGCAGCCGCCGCACCTTCTGGATCGCCGGGCTGGCGGTGACGTGGAACATCGAACGGTCGATCCGGTACAGGTGCTCGCCGATATCCTCGATCAACAGGTCGACCCCATCGAAGCTCGGCTCGAGTGACGTTCCGAGCAAGTTGGAGAGGACGGTCAGGTTGAACGCCATCGCCGGCCCGTCGAGCGCGGGTTCGAGCGCTGACTGCTCGCGCCGCACGAGCCAGTCGAGCGCGCGGTTGACGGCCGCCTCGCCGCCGTTGCGGAGCGCATCCTGGGGCATCGGGCCCCACGCGACCTCGAGGCCGGCCTTGTGGAACCCGGCGTGGAGAAAGCCGGCGTCGCTATAGCCGAGGTAGATCTTTCGCGCGGCCGCCTCCGGCAGGTCGGCGAGCACCGCCTCGGCGATGCGGTTCGAGCCATAGCCGCCCCGCGCGAACCAGACCGCGTCGACGGAAGCATCGGTCATGACCTCGCGCAGTGCTTCGAGCCGCGCTTCGTCCGGCCCGGCGAAATGACCGTCGCTGAGAAAGCATTGCGGGTGGATCATAAGCTCGCAGTCGCCGCGCGCTGCGGCGATCGCCTGGACGGCGTCCGCGGCTTCGCGCTTCAGTGTGCAACTGGGAGCGACAACGGCGATCTTCATTTGGCAACGCTTAAGGGGAGGTCCCGAAGGTCCCGCAATGAGAAGGCGGACCCTGATCCCTCCTTCGCGGAATCAGCCAGTAGAGCATCGTGGTGCCTCATGCCGTAACGATCGCATCGTGTCTGCCGGGGTTGCTGACTGACTTGCGAGGCAGAATACGCTGCGTCACCGCTCGATGTCGAACCTGACCGTTGCATTCTGAACAGTAGGGATGGGGCCCCCTTGATCATCTGTTGCGGGCTTGGGGACGTAGCTTTTCATTAGGTATTGACAGCCGACCCTGACGAGCTGTCCATTGCTCGTTGGTGCCTGAGGCGTCTGGTCGTAAGGTTCACACGCAACAGCCTTGCCCTTCTCATCAACCGCAAGGGCCAGAGCCGCAAATGCAGGCGAATGGATTCCTTCAGGTAAGTTGCGCACGGAAAGGACGACATCGGCTTCGTTTGCCGGCTTGTCGAACCCGTTCACCCAAGTCACTGGCACACGATAGACCCCGTAAGCCGGGGAGCCGTCGATCCACCGTGCTGCAGAAAAGCGGGCGCGCCTTGCGATCAGTTTGCATGTCAAGCGGTCAAGCGGCTCATTCCCACTTCCAGCCTCGATCTCACACTTCTGCAAACTGCCGTCCGGTCGGACCAAGGCGCGAGCAATGACTACCCAGTTGGCTCCGATGGCGAAGTCCGGCGTATCCCGCGATGAAAACCAATTCTCATAACCGATGGGCTTAGGCGTGCTGAGCAGCGAGGCGGCAGCTAGGATCCAGAACATTCGGAAGAGAACTTACACATCGTCAGCCAAATGGTCGAGCAGTGAGAACATCCGAGTGCCGAAACCGGCAGAGCACCTGCTCGCGTGAGCATCCGAAGGTGGGACGGCCGGCGTTTACTTCGAATGTCCCCAATGGTCGAAAAACGGACATTCGCGCGACTGACGAAATGCTGTCCTACAGCGCGCCTTCTGTGCCTTAAGGTTCCGGTGTTTGGCCGACACGCCGACGGCTGAATGGAAGCGAAGGTGACAAAGTGGACGAAGTAGACGAACCCCCCGCCCCCCCGTGCGCAGGCCTGGCTTCGCAGCATTTCGACGCGTTTCGGGCGCGGGAGCTCGCGCGCGATGATGGCGTCAGCTTCGTCAACTTTGTAGGATTTCGGCTCGCCTGAGTTTTGCGGACTGACCGCGTGTTCCGGTCGGATTGGGCAGCGTCACGTTGAGGAAGGGGAAGCGATGAAGAAGCCGTTCGCGATTGCCATTGCCGTTGCCGGCTTCCTTGCGACATCAGCCGCCCCGCCAACCGCTTATACCGTCCTGATCCGCGGTGGCACGATCTACGACGGATCCGGCGGCGCGCCCTACGTCGGCGACGTCGCGCTGAAAGGTGATCGGATCGTCTATGTTGGCCCCCACGCCCCGGGCCGCGCGGCGCGCACCGTCGATGCCAGCGGCAAGGCGGTGTCGCCCGGGTTCATCAACATGCTGAGCTGGGCGGTCGAGCCATTGATCGCCGACGGCCGCGGCGTCAGCGACACCGCGCAGGGCGTCACCCTCGAAGTCTTCGGCGAAGGCTGGTCGATGGGTCCGTGGAACGCGGCGATGAAGGGCAACGAGCTGAAGCGCCAGGGCGATATCAAATATCCGATCCGCTGGACGACGCTCGGCCAGTATCTCGACTATCTACACCGCAAGGGCATTACGCCCAATGTCGCATCGTTCGTCGGAGCAACGACGGTTCGCATCCATGAGCTGGGAGAGAAAGACGTCGACCCGACCCCCGCGCAGACGACGCGGATGCGGGCGCTGGTGCGCCAGGCGATGAAGGAAGGCGCGCTCGGCGTCGGCTCGTCGCTCATTTACGCGCCGGCGACCTATGCCGAGACGCCCGAGCTGATCGCGCTGACCAGCGAGGCC
>DATENV010000360.1:0-4224 GCA_035274805.1 Sphingomicrobium sp.
CGAGCCGGGCTGGCGCTGCGCCTGGGTGGCTCGATTGTAGATGGAGGACACATAGTCCTTGCCGCCGACCATCGCCCGGACCGCGCCGTCGCGATCGATCGCCACCAGCGCGCCCTGCGCGCCCTTGGGGGCGTTGGCGCGGATCGCGCGGTCGCCGGCGACCTGCATGCCGGGGTCCAACGTGGTCCAGACGTCGATCGGCTCGCTGGTCTCGTCGATCAACGTATCGAGCTGGGGCAGTGCCCAGTCGGTGAAGTAGCGGACGCTGTTCTGGTTCGTCGTCTGCTGGATCCGCACGTGGGCGGGATCGACCGCGGCCGCGGTGTCGGCGGTGATGAAGCCGTTCCTGACCATCGTCTGGAGAACGACGTTGGAGCGCGACCGGGCGGCCTCGACATCGGCCGACGGCGAATAATTGGACGGCGCCTTGACCAGGCCGGCAATGATCGCGGCTTCGCCAAGGCTGAGCCGGTCGGCGCCGTGCCCGAAGAATTTGCGCGACGCGGCGTCGATCCCGTAGGCGCCGCCGCCGAAATAAACACGGTTGAGATAAAGCTCGAGGATCTGGTTCTTCGAAAACTTCCGCTCCAGCGCCAGCGCCAGGATCGCTTCCTTGAACTTGCGCCCAAAGCTGCGGTTGTTGGTGAGGAAGATGTTGCGCGCCAGCTGCTGCGTGATCGTCGAAGTCGCCCTGACGCGGTGACCGTTGGCCACGGCCGAGGTGATCGCGCGCCCGATGCCGATGGGGTCGACGCCGATATGGCCGCGGAAGCGGCGGTCCTCGGTCGAGATCATCGCCGCGCGCATCTCGGCCGGAATGCGGTCGTAGCTCAGCCACTGGCCGAAACTCGGACCGATCGACACCAACACCTGTCCGTTGGCGGCGCGCACCCGGATCATCTGGCCGAGGTCGGATCGCTTGGTGAGGTCGCCGTAGCTGGGCAGGTAGGCGGTCGCCACCGCGACCGCGACGACCAGCGCGAGGAGCGAAAGCAACGCCGCATATGCGATGCCGGTCATGACTCCGGCAAAGGTGGAGCGTCCTTTGGAAGTCGGGGAGCGAGCCATTCAGGAAGGTGGGATAGAAAGCTGTTGGTGCCGCGACAATAGGTCGGCCGCACAAGGTTAGCCGCAGCTTAACCCTGTCTTAGCCGTTGTCGTCTAGGGGCGGTCGCATGTCGACGCTGAAGCTCCTCGGACTGGTCCTTGTCGCGGCGGTCTCCGCCTCCGCGCCGCTCGGCGCGCAATGCCGGCTGTGCGACCAGCCGAACAGCACGCGGGCCGAAGACCGCCCGGACGACAATCTCCAGCTACAGATCGAGACCAACCTCAACTTCGACCGGCTGATCCTGTCGGGCGAAGGCACGGGCGCGGTCACGATTCGGCCGAATGGGTCGAGCGGCGCGGAAGGCATCGTCGCCGAGGTCGGGCCTCGGGCGATGGTCGGGACCGTGCTGGTGCACGGTGACCCGGGGCGCGCCGTCCGCGTCGAGCTGCCGCGGCGGATCGAGCTTTATTCGCTCGGCGGCGGCCGGATGACGCTCGACGACGTCGGCAGTGACCTGCCGGCCGCGCCCCGGCTCGATGCCGCGGGAAACCTCAGCTTCCGCTTCGGTGGACGGCTGCTCGTCTCCGGTGATGCCGACGGCCAGTATCGCGGCGACCTGCCGATCAGCGTCGAATATCCTTGACCCGTCCGATCCGGATTAAAATCTAATCCGTCGTTAACCATGCCCTTGAGGGAAGCCGTAAGCGGCTCTGGTTAATAGGGCGAACACGGACGCCGGCCCGCGCCGGCAACCGATCGTGAACCAGTGGGGAATTGGGACCATGAACAAATTTCTTGCAACTGCCGGCGCGTTTATGGCGCTGGCGATGACCAGCACGCCCGCCGCGGCTGTCAGCCCGGCGACCCAGGCGACGGCCACCGCCAAGGTGTTGAAGCCGCTGTCGATCTCGGCCGAGCAGAACCTCGATTTCGGCGTCATCGTCCTGACTGGCTCGAGCTTCACCAATGAAGTCGTCAGCATGAGCCAGGCCGGCGCCGTGACTTGCGGCAGCAATCCCGGGGTCCTGGTGACCTGCTCGGGCTCACCGCAGGCTGCTCAGTATAAGCTGATCGGCACGAACAATGCGCTGGTGACGGTCAGCTCGCCCGGCTTCAACCTGACTGGCCCGGGCACGCTCGCCTTCACGCCGAACTTCCCGGGAACGGTCGACCTCGGCGCCACCGGCTCGAGCACCGGCAAGATCTTCTCGATTGGCGGCTCGATCACGCTGTCCTCGTCAACGCCGGATGGCGTTTACAGCGGCAACTTCCTGGTCACCGCCGACTATCAGTAAGTCACGGCTAGCGGCGCTGCCGCTGAGTGGGGAAGGGGCTGCCGTCTGGCGGCCCCTTTTTCATTTGCGGCCGACAGCATTCGTCGACGCCTCCCTCATGGTTGAGTGAAATTCAACCATTTCGGTTGTACGTCCGCCTCGACCAACTCCGTCACGGGGAATGAGAAGACTTGCGACTGCCAACGCCGATCCCTCTTGCCTTGGCTGCGCTGGCCGGCGCCTTCGGGATGGCTGCACCGGCGACGGCGGCGACGCAGACCGCTGCGGTTACCGCGAACGCGGTCAAACCGCTCGTCCTGACCAAGCTCCAGGATCTCGACCTGGGCACCGTCACGCTCGGGCCCGGCACGTGGCCCAACGCGACCATCGGCATTTCGCAGGCGGGGACGCTGAGCTGCACCGGCACCAACCTCGTGTGCACCGGCGCGACGATGCCCGCGAAATACAACGTCCAGGGTTCGAACCGCCAGGCGGTGCGGATCAGCGCGCCCAGCGTCACCTTGGTCAACCAGAACGATACCAGCAAGACGCTGACGCTGACGACCAGCAGCCCGTCGAGCGTAATGCTGACCTCATCGGGCGTTCCCGGCGTGGACTTTTCGATCGGTGGCTCGGTCACGCTCAACTCGTCGACCGCCGCGGGGACCTACGTCGGGACCTTCAACGTCACGGTCGACTATTGAGCGGCACAAAAGCGTCGCTTTTTGCGCGATTCACCGGTCATGGTTGACCGAATATAAACCATTCCGGACCAAGGTGACGGCGATCGCTCCATTGCGGAGCTAAAGTGGGGATCGCCGAAATGACCAAGTGGACCAGGCCCATCCTTGCCGCGAGCATCGTCGCGGCGCCATTGCTCGTTCTGCCGACTGCCGCGCAAGCCGGCGTTGGCGATCTGCTGGTCGCGCCGACCCGGATCGTGCTCGACGGCCGCAAGGGCGCGGAAATCATTCTCAACAATATCGGCGACCAGCCGGCGACCTATCGGGTCTCGGTCGAGTTCCGGCGAATGACGGAGAACGGCGACATCGTCGATGTCGCGACGCCGAGCGCGCTCGACAAGAGCGCCGAGGAGATGATCGTCTTTGCGCCGCGCAAGGTTTCGCTCGCCCCGCATCAGCCGCAGGCGATCCGCATCGCCGCGCGCCCGGCGCAGGGCCTGCCCGATGGCGAGTATCGCGTGCACCTGCTGTTCCGCGCGATTCCGCCGGCGACACCGGTCGTGCAGGCCGCCGACAAGCCGAAGGGCGTCCAGTTCAAGCTCACGCCCGTCTACGGCGTCACCATCCCGGTCATCGTGCGGCTCGGCAATCTCCAGGCGACGGCCGGCATCGCCGACGTCAAGCTCGAGAAGAAGGACGGCGGCGACGCGATTGGCCTCGAGCTGGTGCGCAAGGGGTCGCGCTCGACCTATGGTGAGATCCGGGTGCTCAAGGCCGGCGTCAAGGAACCGATCGCGATCCAGAAGGGCGTCGCGATCTACACCGAGGTCGGCAAGCGCCACGTCAGCGTGCCGATCCAGCAGGATTATCGCGGCGTTGCAACCGGGCCGGTCACCGTCGAATATCTCGAATCGACCGACGATGGCGCGCGCCTGATCGCCCAGACCCAGGCGGTGCTGCGCTAGGCCTCCGGTCGGTCGGCACGAGTCCAGGCTCATGGCGGGCGGCCGCTTCTGGCTGCGCAAGACGGCGATGTTGCTGGCGCTGTGCGCCGGCAGCCTTGCCGCATCCGCGCCCCAGCAGGCAGTGCCGACCCCGGCCGCCTGGACGCCCGACCCCGACGAGCAATTCATCCTCGATGTGAATATTCGCGCGCTGCGCCTCGGCGACACCGTGCGCGCTTACAATACGCCCGAAGGGACATGTGTCGTCTTAGGCG
>DATENV010000361.1:0-5576 GCA_035274805.1 Sphingomicrobium sp.
GGATCCAAACGATCGCCACGGCGGCGACGAGCAGCACGAGGAGTCCGACCGCAACGAAGCTGGCGACCCGGCCCCAGCGGGGTCCACGCCGCACGACGACCGTGTCGCCGATGCCATCCTCGTTCGGCCTCTCCGCCATCGGGCTTAACTAACCCCTCCCGCGCGCGACCGTTCCAGAAGCGGCATGACCGCTTCCCAAGAGGCGCCCACCTGTGCTTGAACGGACACGCTCGGGACGGTCGCGATGAGAGGCGGCATGCACGGGCGCGTCGGCAAACTCGAAGAGAAGGATTCAGGCGGACACCGCGCCCGGCTGCGCGCGCGGCTGCTCGATGCCGGCGCCGATGGTTTCCACGATTATGAGCTGGTCGAATATCTGCTCGCGCTAACCATTCCACGCGTCGACACCAAGCCGCTGGCCAAGCGGCTGCTTGCCGATTTCGGCGGGATCGGCCCGCTGCTCGGCGCCAGCGCCGACATTTTGCGGCGCGAAGGGCTGACCGATGCGACCATCGCCGCGCTCAAGATCGCGGAAGCGACCGCGCTCCGCCTGCTCGAGGCGCGCGTCGAGGGCCAACCCGTGCTGTCGAGCTGGGATGCGCTCGGCGACTATCTCACCGCCGCAATGGCCCACCGCCGGACCGAGGAAGTGCGGATCCTGTTCCTCAATGCCAAGAACATGCTGCTCGCCAACGAAGCGCTATGGCAGGGCAGCGTCGACGAAGCGTCGGTCCATGTGCGCGAGGTCATCGCCCGCGCCATTGCGCTCGGCGCCACCGCGCTGATCATCGTCCACAACCACCCGAGCGGCGATCCGACGCCGTCGAGCCAGGACATCCGCCTGACTCGCGACCTGGTCGAGGCCGGGCGGCATATGAAGGTGACGGTCCACGACCATGTCATCGTCGGCGCGCAGGGACGGACAAGCATGCGCGGGATGGGGCTGATATGATGGTAAGGATGGAACAATGAAATACTGGAATCAGATTGCTTGGACGGTGTTCTGGAGTTTTCTCTGCGTCCTCGTGGCCGTCCCAACGGTTGGAACGGCATTCAATCCATTCACAACTTGGCCCGCAACCTTGATCGGTCTCGCGCTGGCGTTAATGCTGGGCTTCCTTGCTTGCCGCGCCTTCGACAGGCGAACTCGGGGCAGAGCGTGATTTGAAGCCGCGAAGCGGCTCTGCTAGCCGGCCCTCCCATGGTTCCCCGCAATTCACGGTCGAGACCGCTACCGCTCTGGCGGCAGACTTGCGCCGAAACTGCGCCGGGACTCGCTCAACAGGATTGAAGAGATTTCATCGGTAGACTATATCAGGACTGAATTTGGTCCGACGGAGAAACCATGCACTACTCTGTTCAAGTCAAGCCGATCAGTTATTTGAAGGCAAATGCGGCCGAAGTCCTGCTCGACCTGGCTGAGCGGCGGGAGCCAATGGTTATCACCCAAAACGGTGAAGCGAAGGCGGTGGTACAGGATATCGCCTCCTATGAGGAGACGCAGGAAACGTTGGCGCTGCTGAAGCTGCTCGCGCTCGGCAACCGCGATGCGGAAGCCGGCAAAACCCGGCCGGCTCGTGCAGTGATCGACCGGCTTAGGGCGAAGATCGCCGTTGCCTGATGGCAAAGGAGAGGTTCGACGTCGAACTGACTGACGGCGCGGAGCAGGATCTGGAGGGCATCTTCGACTATGTTGCCGAAAACCGATCTGCCGAGCAGGCCAACGAGCTGTTGGATGCGTTCCTTGCTAAGGTTCAAACGTTGGAGCGCTTTCCGTTTCGCGGCGGCGTCCCTAAAGAGCTGGAAGCGCTTGGGATCCGTGAGTTCCGCCAAATCGTGATGAAGCCTTATCGGCTGATCTACCGGATTACCGGCAAAAAGGTTTTTGTCTTGCTCGTCGCGGACGGCCGCCGTGAGATGCACGCGCTGCTGGAACGCCGGCTTCTTGGTCGCTGATTCATCGATTTGATGCGCTGCAGCCGCTCTGCTAGCCGCGGCGCCCATGGTCCCCCGCTATTCGCGCCCCGAAATGACGGCCATCTGGTCGGCCGAAAACCGCTACCGCATCTGGTGGCAGATCGAAGTCTTCGCCGCGGAAGCGATGGGCAGGATCGGGATGATCCCCGCCGAGGACGCGGCCACGATTCGCAAGGCCTACGACAAGGACGCGCTCGGCGCGATCGACATCGCCGCCATCGACGCGATCGAAGCCGTCACCAGGCATGACGTGATCGCCTTCCTCACCTGGGCAGGCGAGAAGCTTGGGCCCGAGAAGCGCTGGCTGCACCAGGGGATGACCAGCTCCGACGTGCTCGATACCGCGCTCGCGGTGCAATTGAAGCAAGCGGCCGAGTTGCTGATCAAGGACATCGACGCGCTGCTCGACGTGCTCAAGCGCCGCGCGTTCGAGCACAAGCTCACGCCGACCATGGGGCGGAGCCACGGAATCCACGCCGAGCCGACTACGTTCGGCCTCAAGCTCGCCCAGGCCTATGCCGAGTTCGCGCGCAACCGCAAACGGCTGGTCGCGGCGCGCAACGATGTCGCGACCTGCGCGATCTCCGGTGCCGTCGGCACCTTCGCCAACGTCCCGCCCGAGGTCGAAGAGCATGTCGCGGCCGAGCTCGGCCTCGCCGCAGAGCCGGTTTCGACCCAAGTGATCCCGCGCGACCGGCACGCTCAGTTTTTCGCGACGCTCGGGGTCATCGCGTCTTCGATCGAACGGCTGGCGACCGAAATCCGCCACCTCCAGCGCACGGAGGTGCTCGAGGCCGAGGAATATTTCGCGCCCGGCCAGAAGGGCAGCTCGGCGATGCCGCACAAGCGCAATCCGGTGCTGACCGAGAACCTCACCGGCCTGGCGCGCATGGTCCGCGGCTACGTCACGCCCGCGCTGGAGAATGTCGCGCTGTGGCATGAGCGCGACATTTCCCACTCGTCGGTCGAGCGGTTCATCGGGCCTGACGCGACGGTCACGCTCGACTTCGCGCTGGCGCGGCTAACGACGGTGATCGACAAGCTCGTGGTGTACCCGGAGCGGATGCAGAAGAACCTCGACCGCATGGGCGGGCTCGTCCACTCGCAGCGGGTGCTGCTCGCATTGACCCAGGCCGGGCTTGGCCGCGAGGACGCCTATTCGCTGGTTCAACGCAACGCGATGAAGGTGTGGGAATCGGACGGGGCACTGTCGCTGCTCGACCTGCTCAAGGCCGATCCCGAAGTATCGCAACACCTTCCTGACGGGCAGCTCGATGCGCTGTTCGACCTCGGTTACCATTTCAAGCACGTCGACACGATTTTCGGCCGCGTGTTCGGATCGGCAGCCTAAGCGTTTCACAGCGCACAAGATTTTTGATGCGCGGCGGAAATCTGCGGCTATCTTGGCTGCATATCAGCCGGGGGGCCGATGGACGCCGTTGACGAAATCGATCGCGAGATGAGCGCTGGGACGGCTGTCGAAGGCGGCGGCATTCAGCCTTGCGGCTATCTGCTCGAACTGTCGCTCGACTGGATCGTGCTTCGCGCGTCGGAGAACGTCCACCGTCTGCTCAGCGAATCGCATGTCACGCTGATCGATGAGCCGCTCGGGCGTTTCGTCCATTCGCAGGCGCTGCACGACCTCAGGAACCTGTTCTCGCGGCTCAGCGGGACGACCGGGATCGCCCGGGCCTATGGCGTCCGGCTGACAGACGATCATGACCTGGTCGATGTCGCGTTCCAGCTCGCGGGCGGTCGCGTGCTGCTCGAGGCGGTTCCTTCGGCCGGCTGCTTCGGCGAGCGTTTCGGCAGCGTCGGCGGGTTAATCGCCGGCCTGTCCAACGCGCGCGGCCAGGCGCTGCTCGACGGCGGCGCGCGCCGGATGCGCGCCCTGACCGGCTACGATCGCGTGACGGTGAACTGCGGCGCGCATCGCGCCGAGAGTAGCCGCGGTGCCTTCAACTGTCCCGCCGAGCTGTCGGCCGACCTGCCCCGCATCGTCGCCGACGTCGACGCGGCCCTGGTCGCGGTCTTCCCGCGGCAGCCCGAGGAAACCTCCGTGGACGAGGCGTTGATGGCCTCCTGCGCCGGCGCGGCACGCGAGGCGCTGCGGCGCGAGGGCGTCCGTGCCAGCCTGCGCGTGCCATTCTCGGTCGATGACGTCAGCGGCGAGTTCCGGTGCGACAGCCGCACGCCGCGCGATCCGAGCTTCGAGCTGCACGCCGCCGCCGAGCTGTTCGCGCAGCTGTTCGCGATGCGGCTGGAGATCGACGGTCTGAAATCCTCCCCAGCAGGGGGAGGTGTCAGCTCTTAGAGCTGATGGAGGGGGAATTAGCCGCCGAACATTTCCTTTGCCCGGGCAAAGAAGCCCTTCGACGCCGGGCATTCGTCGCCGGTTTCGGTGGCGCGGAATTCCTCGAGCAGCTTCTTCTGCTTTGCGCTCATCCGGCTTGGCGTTTCGACCAGGATTCGCGCGACGAGGTCGCCGCGCCCGCGCCCGTTCAACACGCTCATGCCGGCGCCGCGATGGCGAAGCTGCTCGCCTGACTGGATGCCGGCGGGGATCCTGATCTCGACCTTATGGCCGTCGATCCCCGGCAGGCTGATTGTGCCGCCGAGCGCCGCGGTGGTGAAGCTCACCGGGCAATCGGCGATCAGGGTAGTGCCCTCGCGGCTGTAGATCGGGTGCCGCTTCATGTGGACGAACAGGTAAAGGTCGCCGCTCGCGGCGCCGCGAACGCCCGCCTCGCCCTCCCCGGCGACGCGTATGCGCGTGCCTTCGTCGACGCCGGCCGGGATTTTCACCGACAGCTTGCGCTGCGTCAGCGCGCGGCCCTCGCCATGGCAATTACCGCACGGGTCGGTGATCACTTCGCCCGCGCCGCGGCAGGTCGGGCAGCCGCGCTCGACGACGAAGAAACCCTGCTGCGCGCGGACCTTCCCCATGCCGCCGCAGGTCTGGCAGGTGCTCGCACAGCCGTCCAACTTCGTGCAGCCGCGCCCGTGGCACCGTTCGCAGGTCGCCATCGCCTGGACGGTGATGGTTTGCTCGGCCCCGGTGAACGCTTCCTCGAGGCTCAGCTGGAGGTCGTAGCGCAGGTCGGCGCCGCGCGCGGCATTCTGCTGGCCGCGTGGGTCCATGAACTCGCCGAAGATGGTCGAGAAGATGTCGGAAAAGCCATTGAAGCCGCCTTCCGCGAACGGGTCATGCCCGCCGCCGTTCTGGAACGCCGCCTTGCCGAAGCGGTCGTAGGCGGCCCGCTTCTGCGGGTCTTTGAGAACGTCGTAGGCCTCGTTGATCGCCTTGAACCGCGCCTCCTGGTCGCGGCAGCCGTTATGGCGGTCCGGATGGCATTCCTTCGCAAGCTTTCGGTAGGCGGCCTTGATGGCTGCGTCGTCGGCACCACGAGCGATACCCAGCAGCTGATAATAGTCCTGCTCGACCATCAGTCCCTCACCCCTTCAGGGGAGAGGGAAAGCAAGCGCATAGCGCTTGCAGGGAGAGGGGCATCAGTTCGAACGCACCACATATACAAGCCCGCTAGTCTCCCCCTCTCCCCAGCCCTCTCCCCCGCCGGGGGAGAGGGAGAGTTGCATCA
>DATENV010000362.1:0-4206 GCA_035274805.1 Sphingomicrobium sp.
CAAGCCGCAGCCAGAAGGCGAGGATCGCCGCGACGCAACACACCAAAACGTCGATCAGCGCGACCAGGGTCGCGCGCGCGCCCCGGGGCAGCTCGGCTGCGCGCCGAATGACTATAAGCACGCGTTTCACTCGCCGTGGCCCTTCCCTCAGCCTCATTCGTCAGCGCCTATCGGCGCTTGCGCCCCGAAGGCAACAAGGACTCTTGCGCTTTCGATCGGTTCCGCCCCCGTTTTGATTGTCCCGGTCTGTTGCAGCGCGACATCGCGCGCAAGTTGACGTTAGTGAGGGCTTGTTTGGCACGACATCCGTCGGATCGGCCCGTCCGGATGTCCCCCGACATCCGGCATGCGGCTGTTGGTCGGGGAGAGAGGATTCGAACCTCCGGCCCCTGCCTCCCGAAGACAGTGCTCTACCAGGCTGAGCTACTCCCCGACCGGAACCCGCTTGAATGCGACGGAGGTCGCGGCGGGAGCCAAGGCCGCGGCTAGATAGAAGGGGCCTCCGGTAAGCGCAAGCGGCGTTTACCGGCCGAGCGTAGCCAGCCAATCCTCGACGCGGACGAACTTCTCCCGCGGTGCGCCGGGGCGAGCGCGGCCGGTCTCGGTTTCCTCGATCTTACGCCAATCGTCATAGTCGGTGGCCATCACGCCGCGCTCGTCGAGCAGGCGCTTGAGGCCTTCCGCGCCAGGCCGCTCTCCCGCGCTGCCGGGCGGCATTGCGGCCGCGACCTGGTCGGCGACTTCATAACCATCGGGCCGATTGGTGCCGATCGTGCCGGTCGGTCCTCGCCTCGCCCAGCCGACCGCGAACAGCCGGTCGCCGATCCGGCCGGCGGTATTGACGAACTTGCCGCCTTCGAACGGCACGTCGGGGATCGGCGAGGTCGAATAGCCGATCGCGGTCACGACCAGCGAAGCCGGCACTTCGTAGGTTTCGCCGGTCCCGCGGGCTGCGCCACTCTCGTCAAGCACGGTCCGCTCGACGATGACGCGCTCGGCGCGGCCGTCGCCCTCGATGGCGATCGGCTTGGCGAAGAAGTCGAAGACGATCCGCTTCGCCTTGTTCGGCTCGAGATCGGCAAAGCCGCGCAGCAGGCCGACCGACTTGCGCAGGCCCGGCTCGAGCGGCTCGTCGGCCTCGATCGGCGGAAAATCGGCGGGGTTAATGACCGGCACCGCCGCCTCGAGATGGCCGAGCTCGCCGAGCTCCTTGGGAGTCATCGCCATCTGGTGCGGGCCCCGGCGGCCGAGGATGGTGATGGTGCGGATCGCGGATGCATCGAGCGCATCGAGAGCATGACCGACAATGTCCGAGCCTTCGAACTCGTTGCGCGTCTTCGACAGGATCCGAGCGCAATCGAGCGCGACATTGCCGGCGCCGACGACCGCCGCATGCGCGCCGTCCAGCGGCGGGTCGAGGTCGGCGAACTCGGGATGGCCGTTGTACCAGCCGACGAATTCGCCCGACCCGACCACGCCGGGCAAATCCTCGCCGGGGATGCCGAGCTTGCGGTCGTGCGGCGCGCCGGTGGCGAGGATGACGGCGTCGTAAAGCTCGAGCAATTCGGCGATGGAGACGTCGCGGCCGACGGTGACGTTGCCGATGAAGTCGACGCCGGGGCACCCGGCGACCTTGTCATAGCGCTTGCTGACCGCCTTCAGCGACTGGTGATCCGGCGCGACGCCGAACCGGATCAGGCCGTACGGGACCGGGAAGCGGTCGAGGATGTCGATGCGCGCCTGATCGCCATAGGCCTTTTCCAGCGCCTCGGCGGTATAGAAACCCGCCGGACCCGAACCGACCACCGCGAAATGCCGCATGTTCCCTCCCTCTCGGGGTAAGGCATAACGAAGACGGACCCTCACCCCAACCCTCTCCCGCACACGGGAGAGGGAGGAAGCCGCGAAGCGGCTGGAGGGTGAGGGTGTTACTTGCTGTGATCCTCCAACAGCACGCTGCCCTTCTTCTGCAGCGCCGCCTGGATCACCCCCGAAAACATGCCCAGCATGCCGGGGAGCAGCACCTTCAGGTGCACCTTGGTTTCCATCACGTCGATGGTCGCGGTGACGCTCTGGCCCATCGCGGCGACGTCCAGGTTGAGCTGGTCGCCGGTCCAGCCCGACTGAACCTGAGCGCCGCCGGGAATATGGTCCTGGAGCTTGTGGATGTTGTTGGCGATGCGCCGCCGCGCCTCGTCCTTGCCGAGGTTGTGCGGAAGATCGACGTCGATGGGCTGAGTCATATTTGCGATGTCGCCCGGCGTTCAGCGCTTTTCAAGCTTTCGCCCGCGACTATGCTTCGGCCATGCGCGCGCTCGTCCCGGCCGTCCTGATGGTTCTTGCCGCGCCGCTGAGCGCGCAGACCGCGCCGGCCCAGCCACCGACGATCGCGCCTGCCTCCACGGCGCCGTGGGATCCCGCCACGGCCTATATCACCGCCGGCCAGGACGAGCCCGGCTATCGGAGCTGGTACCTGGCGATGCCGGCGCGCGCCGCGCAGGTGAAGGCGTTCAACGATTATCTGGTCGGCGCCGAGGTCGGCGGCGTGGTGCCGACCTGGCAGCTGTTCCGCACCGCGACCTCGTGGCGAAGCTGCGGCGCGCAGCCGTTCGAGATCCCGCCGACCGAGGAATGGCCGCACATCGTCAACACGCTGCGCTACATCCGCGACTATGTGATCCCGGCGCTGGGGCCGGTCGAGCCCGTGTCCGCTTATCGCAATCCGGTGCTGAACGTCTGCGCCGGCGGAGCGCCGGAAAGCGCGCACAAGCTCTATTCGGCGATCGACATGGTGCCGCTGCGGCCGATCACCCGCGAAGCGATGATGCGGACTTTGTGCGGCGATCATTCGGTGCACGGTGCCGACTATCACGCCGGCCTCGGCTTTTACGCCTTCATGCGATTCCACGTCGACAGCACGAAATTCCGCCGGTGGAACATGGACCCCGCGGTCGCCGCCGAATGCCCGCCGATCGTCCACCCCGAGGACGTGACGACGGTCGCCCAGCCTTTGCCCGCCACAACGCCGGTTGCCGCGCCGCCTCCAGCCGCTCCGACGGCTGCACCGAGCGCGCCACCCAAGACCGAGCGCGGACAGTTTCACTAGCCGCGGCTTGCGGTGGGGCCCATGCTCGCCAATCCCCCGGATCGGCTGCGCTTGGGCCTTGTGTTGCCTATGTGCAACACCATATGAGCCCCAAGGAAAAGAGGGGTAGGAATTCATGGATTTCGAGAAGCTCACCGACCGTGCCCGCGGCTTTATCCAGGCCGCGCAGACGATCGCGGTCCGCGAGCATCACCAGCGCATCGCGCCCGCGCATCTGCTGAAGGCGCTGCTCGACGACGAGCAGGGGATGGCCGCAGGGCTGATCCAGGCCGCCGGCGCCGACCCGAAGATCGCCAGGCGCGAAGTCGACCAGCTCGTCGCCAAGGTCCCTGCCGTGACCGGCAGCGGCGCCACCCAGGCTCCCGGCATCGACGGGGACACCATCCGTATCCTCGACCAGGCCGAGCAGGTCGCGAAGAAGGCCGGCGACAGCTACGTCACGGTCGAGCGCATCCTGCTGGCGATGGCGCTCGCCAAGAACACCGACGTCGGCGCCGCGCTGGCCAAAGCCGGGCTCACGCCGCAAAACCTCAATGCCGCGATCGAGCAACTGCGCGGCGGGCGAACCGCCGACACGCAAGGTGCCGAGGACCGCTACGACGCGCTCAAGAAATATGCCCGCGACCTGACCGAGGCGGCGCGTGCGGGCAAGCTCGACCCGGTGATCGGCCGCGACGAGGAGATCCGCCGCACCGTCCAGGTGCTGGCGCGGCGCACCAAGAACAACCCGGTGCTGATCGGCGAGCCGGGCGTCGGCAAGACCGCGATCGCCGAAGGGCTCGCGCTGCGGATCGCCAACGGCGACGTGCCTGACGGGATCAAGGACAAGCGGCTGCTGGCGCTCGACATGGGCAGCCTCATCGCCGGCGCCAAATATCGCGGCGAGTTCGAGGAGCGCCTCAAGGGCGTCCTCGACGAGGTCAAGCAGGCCGAGGGCGACATCATCCTGTTCATCGACGAGATGCACACCTTGGTCGGAGCGGGGAAGGCCGAAGGCGCGATGGACGCCGGCAACCTGCTCAAGCCAGCGCTCTCGCGCGGCGAGCTGCATTGCATCGGCGCGACGACGCTCGACGAATATCGCAAATATATCGAGAAAG
>DATENV010000363.1:0-8753 GCA_035274805.1 Sphingomicrobium sp.
CGCCGGCGAGGCGGGCGAGCTGGTCGCCCACGTCGACTTCCTCGGCGAGGGCAGCCGCGATTCGAGCGGCAAAATGGCCAATTTCCGCCGCGGCGTGACGCGCTATCCGATTCCGGGCGACAAGGTGCTCCCGGTCACGACGCAGGACCTTCGCTCGGTGTTCGCCGCCGACGACAGCCCGCACATCGAGATCGGCACCGTTTACCCGACCGACGACATCCGCGGCGCGCTCTACGTCGACCCGATGCTCGGCAAGCATTTCGCGGTGCTGGGCTCGACCGGTACCGGCAAATCGACGTCGGTTTCGCTCATCCTCCACCGGATCTCGGAAGCCAGCCCCGAGGGCCATATCGTGATGATCGACCCGCACGGCGAATATTCCGCCGCGTTCAAGGGCTGCGGCGAGCTGTTCAACGTCGACAATCTCCAGCTGCCCTACTGGCTGATGAACTTCGAGGAGCATTGCGAGGTGCTCCTGACGACCCAGGACGCCGAGCGTCAGCGCGACGCCGACATCCTGGCCAAGTGCCTGCTCGCCGCCCGCACCAAGGGCAAGGACATGAGCCAGTACGGCAAGGTCACGGTCGACAGCCCGATCCCGTACCTGCTGACCGACCTCAACGCGATCATCGTCAACGAGATGGGCAAGCTCGACCGCGCCGGCGACACGCTCCCGTTCCAGCGCATCAAGACCAAGCTCGACGAGCTGCGCGCCGATCCGCGCTACACCTTCATGTTCTCCGGGATGCTGGTGTCGGATTCGATGGGCAGCTTCATCGCCAAGCTGTTCCGCCTGCCGAGCCAGGGGCGTCCGATCTCGATCGTCGACGTTTCCGGCGTCCCGTCCGAGGTCACCAGCGTGGTCGTCTCGGTGCTGGCGCGGATGGTGTTCGACTATGCGATCTGGTCGCGGACCGAGGCGCAGCGCCCGCTGCTGCTCGTCTGCGAGGAAGCGCACCGGTACGTCCCCAAGGACGAAAACGGCGGCGCCCAGGCGGTCCGCAAGATCCTCGAGCGCATCGCCAAGGAAGGCCGTAAATATGGCGTCTCGCTGGGCCTCATCACCCAGCGCCCGTCCGACCTTGCCGAGGGCGTGCTGTCGCAGTGCGGCACGATCATCTCGATGCGTCTCAACAACGACCGCGATCAGGCCTGCGTCCGCGCCGCGATGCCCGAAGGCGCGCGCGGCTTCCTCGACGCGATCCCCGCGCTCCGCAACCGCGAATGCATCGTCTGCGGCGAGGGTGTCGCAATCCCGATCCGAGTTCGCTTCGACGACCTCGAGCCCGAGAAGCGCCCCGCCTCGTCCGATCCGAGCTTCGCCCGCATGTGGTGCGAGACCGGCGACGAAGCGGGCATCATCACCCGCACCATCAAGCGCTGGCGCGGCCACGGCCGCTAAGGCGTCGCCACGTTGAAAGCGTACGATCGCGCTGCGAAGCGCACTGCCCTTTTTCTCTGGGTTCTATTCCGCATGTGCTGGGCCGTCGCGCTGATCCTCCCTTTCTACTGGTTCTGGGACCGCATCGCCGCGAGAACCGACATGCTCGTCCTGATCGGTGGCTTGTTGGCTTGGGCCGAATGGAACTGGTGGAGGTTTTCAGCGGGCGTGCTTAGTCGGATCAGGAAACTGCCTGAGTGCCTCTGACTCAAACTCGTTTGGCGTCTTAGCCGCGTTTCACCCCAACGTTGAGCAGCGCCTTCAGCCGCGCGTTCACCGCTGCGGCGAGGTGGGTGTCGACCACCGGCGTGCTGACGAAGCGGACGGCGAGCGGGTTCACCGGCGCGCCGTCCCTCAGCACCTCGTAGTGGAGGTGCGGGCCCGTCGATAATCCGCTCGACCCGACATAGCCGATCAGCTGGCCGCGGCGGATCCGCGTTCCAGGCGCTGCGACGATCTCGCTCATGTGGCTGTAGGTCGTGGTCAGCCCCGCGCCGTGCCAGATGCGGACCTGACGGCCATAGCCGCCGGACCATCCCGCTGCCGCCACCTGCCCGTCCGCCGCGGCGACGATCGGGCTACCCCAGCTCGCACCGAAATCGACCCCGGCGTGGAACCGGCTGAAATGCAGGATCGGGTGATAGCGATAGCCGAAATAGGAGGTGATGTGCCCGGCGACCGGCCAGGCCATGCCGTCGGCGATGGGGGCAGGCTTGCCGACATTGGCCGCGTCGATCCATGCGCTCCGGCCGTTCGCCGTCCACCGCACCAGTTGCAGGTCGGAATCGGCGAAGCGATCGAGCCCGGCGTAAAGCAGGTCGCGGTTCGCGCTCAGCACCAGGTCGAAACCGTCGCTCGGCCCGACCTCGCCAACGTCGATCTCGGTTGCCAGCGCGGCAAGATATTGCGCAGCGACCTGCGGCGAGGCGCCGGCGGCGCGCAGCGACCAGTAAAGGCCGTCGCCGGCGCGTCCGCGGATGCGGAGCGGGCCCGCGGCGACCGGTGCCGGCTTGGGTGTCGATGGGGCTTCGAAGCTGACCGCGCGCTTGGGGACGAAATCGACCGCTTCGACCGCGTCGGTAGGTGCCATCGGCATCCCGGTAACGCCGCCGCCGGACATCGGCGCGAGACCAAGCGCGTGCCATTGCCGCGATCCGTCGAGCGGCGCGTAGGCGGCGCGCGGCAACGAGGCCCAGGCGACACCGCTGCACAGCAGCGCAAGCACGCCCCCGCTGGTCCAGCCCAACGGGAGCGGCAATCGCGGCCAGGGCGACGGAAGCGCCTGCCTCAGCGGGTGCGCATGGCGTTGTGACGTCAACACCGGGACAGTGATGCCGAATCGAGGTTAAGACCGGCCTAATTCCGCCATCCGGCCGCCTGTCGAAGGAACCTTGCGCGGCGCCGCAGCGCTGTCACATTGGTGATGATGGCGCGCCGCTCAGACGCTCCGGTTCGTGCGATCCTCGGACCGACCAACACGGGGAAGACCTACCTCGCGATCGAACGGATGTGCGGCCATTCGTCGGGCGTCATTGGTTTCCCGCTGCGCCTGCTCGCCCGCGAGGTCTATGACCGCGTCGTCGCCCTGAAAGGCGAGCGGCAGGTCGCGCTGCTGACCGGCGAGGAACGGATCGTCCCCCCGACGGCCCGCTATTTCCTCTGCACCGCCGAAAGCATGCCGGTGCCGGGCGGCGATGCGCATCACGACGGCGACCTCAATCGCGACTTCGCGTTCGCGGCGATCGACGAGGCGCAGCTCGGCATCGATCCCGAGCGCGGCCACGTGTTCACCGACCGAATGCTGCGCGCCCGCGGCCGCGAGGAAACCTTGATCCTCGGCTCGGACACCCTGCGGCCGATCATCCGCGAGCTGCTGCCCGACGCCGAGATCGTCCGGCGGCCGCGTTTCTCGACGCTTCGCTATTCGGGCAACGTCAAGCTCTCGCGCCTGCCGCCGCGCTCCGCGGTGGTCGCCTTCTCCGCCGAGCAGGTGTACGCGCTCGCCGAGATGCTCCGCCGCTTCAAGGGCGGCGCGGCGGTGGTGATGGGCGCGCTGTCGCCGGCGACACGCAACGCCCAGGTCGCGATGTTCCAGCGCGGCGAGGTCGATTACCTCGTCGCCACCGACGCGATCGGCATGGGCCTCAACATGGACGTCACCCATGTCGCCTTTGCCGGCCTCGAGAAATTCGACGGGCGCCGCGACCGGCGGCTGAGCATCGCCGAGATGGCGCAGATCGCCGGCCGCGCCGGTCGGCACCAAAAGGACGGAAGCTTTGGCACGCTCGGACTGACCGAAGAGAGCGGCGGCTTCTCGGACGAGGAGACCGCGGCGATCGAGGAACACCGCTTCCGGCCGCTCGACAGCGTCTATTGGCGCAACGCCGACCTCGACTTCACCGACGTGCGCACGCTGATCCGCAGCCTCGAAGCGAAGAGCGACGACCCGATCCTGCGCCCGGCGCCCGAAGCGATCGACCTCGCGGTGCTCAAGCTCGTCGCCGAGGATCCGGCAATCGCCTCGCGGCGCAGCGCGCAGGCGCGGCGGCTTTGGGCGGTGTGCGGGCTACCCGACTTCCGCAAGGTCGGGCCGATGCACCATGCGCGGATGGTCCGCCGCCTGTTCAGCTACATCGGCGAGGGCGGCCACGTGCCGCATGAGTGGTTCGCCGCCGAAGTTGCGCGGCTCGACAATATGAGCGGCGACATCGAGGCGCTTGCCGACCGCCTGGCGGGCATCCGCAGCTGGGCGTATATCGCGCATCGCTCCGATTGGCTGAAGGAACCGGTCAAATGGGCCGACCGCACCCGCGAGGTCGAGGCACGGCTCAGCGATGCGCTCCACGATCGGCTGACCCAGCGCTTCGTCGATCGCCGCACGGCGGTGCTGGTGCGCGACATCGGCGCGCGCGGCGCGGACGCTCTGCCGGTCACCGTCGCGGCCGACGGCGAGGTCAGCGTCGGGCCGGAGCCGATCGGGCATTTGACCGGCTTCGATTTCCGCGTCGATCCGTCGGCCAAGCTCGCCGACAAGCGCCTGCTGCTCGCCGCCGCCGAGCGCCGCCTCGGCGATGAGCTCGATCGCCGCGCGAAGGCGCTGGTCGAGGCCAATGACGAGGCCTTCCAACTGATCGTCGAAGACGGCGGTGGGCTGGCCGTCGGCTGGGAAGGTCACGTGCTCGCGCGGCTGGCGCCCGGACGTTCGCTGCTCGAACCGGCGCTGCGGACGGCGCGCGCGCTCGACCGGCTCTCGGCACCGACCCGCGCGGCGCTGCGCGAGCGGCTCGAAACCTGGCTCGACGGCCAGGTGGCGAGGCATTTGCGCCCGCTCCAGCAACTGGCCTTGGCGGCGAGTGATCCGGCGACTTCACCGGGCGTGCGCGCGCTTGCGGCGATGCTCGCCGATGCCGGAGGGCTGCTTCCGCGCAAGACCGCGCTCAGCGCCATTGCCCATCTCGAGCAGCCGGACCGCCAGGCGCTGCACCGGCTGGGCGTACGCCTCGGCCCGCTCGACGTCTTCCTGCCGCTGCTGCTGAAACCGGCTGCGCAGCATTGGCGCGGCGCGTTGATTGCCGTGAAGCAGGGCCAAACGATGCCCGCCCTGCCGGCACCGGGCGCCGCGACGCTGCGTGCCGAGGCCGACCCGCGCGGCGCCGCGCTCGCCTATCGCCGGCTCGGGAGCAGCTGGATCCGGATCGATCTTGCCGACCGGCTTGCGAGCCACGCGCGCAAGGTTCGCTCGGCCGGGGGCGCCGACCCGGTCGATCGCGCGCTTGCCACCTCGATCGGCCTTGGCGAGGACACGCTTGCGCGGCTGATGAACGAGATTGGCTTCACGCGCGCTGGCGATTCCTGGAAGTGGCGCGGCCGCCGCGGCCCCCGCCACGAGCCCCGCGGCGCACCGTCCCACGCCTTCGCCGAACTGGCCAAGCTGAAGAAGAAGTGAGGATCGACCGCTTCCTCTTCTTCATCCGCCTGGTCAAAAGCCGCACGCTCGCGCAGGCCGTGATCGAGACTGGCCACGTCCGCATCGACGGCAAGCGCGTCGAGAAAAGCTCCGAGGAAGTGCGGGTCGGCAGCACCGTCGCCCTTCCCCTCCGCGACACCGTGCGCGTGCTCCGCGTGCTCAGCCTGCCGGCGCGGCGCGGACCCGCGGCGGAAGCGCGCGCCTGCTATGAGGAGCTGGTTCCCAATTCGCACAATTGACGCGGAAAGCCCGCGCTCTTAGCGAACGCTCCAGAGGAGCGCTTTTTCAATGACCTATGTCGTCACCGACGCCTGCATCAAATGCAAATATATGGACTGCGTCGAGGTCTGCCCCGTCGATTGCTTTTACGAGGGCGAAGTGATGTTGGTCATCAACCCCAACGAGTGCATCGATTGCGGCGTGTGCGAGCCGGAATGCCCCGCCGAAGCCATCCTCCCCGATACCGAGAGCGGGCTGGAGAAATGGCTCGAGCTCAACACCAGCTTCTCCGCCGAATGGCCCAACATCACCCGCAAGAAGGACAGCCCGGCCGACGCCGACGAGTTCAAGGGGCAAGAGGGCAAGTACGACAAGTATTTCACACCCGACCCCGGCACTGGCGACTAATCGTTACTGCTCGGGCCTAAACCCGAACTTTCCCCGCCCGCCGTCCGCTGTCATACTGCGGAAAACCAATAAAGGGGGAAAGCCATGCGCCGATATGCTTGTCTTGCGCTCGCCACTTGCTGCCTGAGCGTGCCGGCCATCGCCCAGGATCAGCCGGCCGCGGGGCAGCTCCCGAGCCCGGAAGAAATTGCCAACCGCGATACGGTGACGGTCGGCGTCGGCGCCGCGATCACCCCCGACTATGAGGGCTCGGACGATTACCGCGTCATTCCCGCGGCGGCGATCCGCGGGCAGGTCAGCGGCATCTCCTTCTCGACCCGAGGCACGTACCTGTACGTCGACGTCCTCTCGCTCGGGAGCGACAAGATCGAATTCAACGCCGGCCCGATCGTCGGTCTCCGGCTGACCACGCGGCGTCACATCAAGGACGACGTGGTCGAGCTGCTGCCCCGCCGCAAGCGCGCGTTCGAAGTCGGCGGCTTTGCCGGGGCCAGCGTCCACGGGCTCACCAATCCCTACGACACCCTCGGATTCCGCGTCGACGTCACCCACGACATCGGCAACGCTCACGAATCGACGATCTTCAGCCCGAATATCGAATTCTCGACGCCGCTATCGCAGACGACCTATGTCAGCGCGAGCGCCGGCATGGAGTTCGTCGCCAACCGGTTCGCCGATTATTATTTCACGATCACGCCGTCCGACCGCCTGGCGACTGGCAACCAGCTACCGGTGTTCGATGCGGACGGCGGCCTCAAGAACTGGAAGCTCGGGCTGCTCCTCAACCAGTCGGTGACCGGCGACCTGCTCCACGGCTTCTCGGTGTTCGGGCTCGGCCAATATTCGCGATTGGTCGGCGACTTCAAACGCTCGCCGATCGTCTCGCTACGCGGCAGCGCGGGCCAGTGGCTCGGCGCGGTTGGGGTGGCCTATACCTGGTAGCTCATCCTCTCCTCTAGGGGAGGGGGACCAGCGGAGCTAGTCGAGCGGCCCCTAGCGGCGCCTGAGCAGCTCCTCGACGATCAGGTCGGCGGCTTGCTCCGCGCTGATTTGCGTCGTGTCGATGCGGATCTCGGCGTCGTCCGGCGGCTCGTACGGGCTGTCGATCCCGGTGAAGTTCTTGAGCTCGCCCGCGCGCGCCTTGGCATAAAGACCCTTGGCGTCGCGCTTCTCCGCCTCGGCCAGCGGCGTATCGACGAACACCTCGATGAACTCGCCTTCGGGCAGCATCGCGCGCACCATCTCGCGCTCGGCGCGGAACGGCGAGATGAACGCGGTCATCACAATCAGGCCGGCATCGGCCATCAGCCGCGCGACCTCGCCGACGCGGCGGATGTTCTCGATGCGGTCGGCGTCGGTGAAGCCGAGGTCGCGGTTGAGGCCGTGGCGGACGTTGTCGCCGTCGAGCAGGAAGGTATGCCGCCCGCGCGCCACGAGCTTCTTCTCGACGAGGTTGGCGATGGTCGACTTGCCCGCGCCCGAAAGCCCGGTGAACCACAGCACCGCGGGCTTCTGGCCCTTGAGCGTCGCGTGCGTCTCGCGGCTGACGTCGAGATGCTGGCGGTGGATGTTGAGCGCGCGGCGCAGCGCGAAGTGGAGCATGCCGCAGCCGACCGTCGCGTTGCTGAGCTTGTCGACCAGGATGAACCCGCCGAGCACTCGGCTGTCGGCGCAAGCCTCGTACACGATCTCGCGGTCGGTCGCGATCTCGGCGACGCCGATCGCGTTCAGCTCCAGCGTCTTCGCGGCCAAATGCTCGAGCGTGTTGACGTTGACCTCATATTTGGGCTCGTGGATCGTCGCGGTCACGAGTTGCGTGCCGATCTTGAGCCAGTAGCCGCGGCCCGGCAGCAGGGGCTCGTCGGCCATCCACACGATCGCTGCTTCAAACTGGTCAGCGGCTTCGGGCGGATCGGCCGCCGCCGCGATCACGTCGCCGCGCGAGCAATCGACTTGGTCGGCGAAGGTCAGGGTCACCGACTGGCCGGCAACGGCCTGATCGAGGTCGCCATCGGCAGTCACGACCCGCTCGACGCGAGTCACTCGGCCAGACGGCAGGATGCGGACTTCGCTTCCCGGCCCCACCGAGCCCGACGCGATCTGGCCGGCAAAGCCGCGGAAGTCCTGGTTGGGGCGGTTGACCCACTGCACCGACATGCGCAGCGGCCTGGCGGCGTCGGCTTCCGCTTCGACCGGAACGCCGTCGAGATGGTCGAGCAGGTTCGGCCCATCGTACCACGGCATCGCATCGCTGTGGCCGACGACATTGTCGCCGTTGAGGCCCGAAACCGGGATCGCGATCCAGTCGCCGACGCCGATCTTCTCGGCGAACACGCGATAGTCGGCCGCGATGGCGTCGAAGGCTCCGCGGTCGTAATCGACCAGGTCCATCTTGTTCACCGCCAGCACGGAGCGCCGGATGCCGAGCAGGTTGGCGAGGTACGAGTGCCGCCGGGTCTGCGTCAGCACGCCCTTGCGCGCATCGACCAGGATCACGGCGAGGTCCGCGGTCGAGGCGCCGGTCACCATGTTGCGCGTATATTGCTCGTGGCCCGGCGTATCGGCGACGATGAACTTGCGCCGCGCACTGGTGAAAAAGCGGTAGGCGACGTCGATCGTGATGCCCTGCTCGCGCTCCGCTGAGAGGCCGTCGACCAGCAACGCGAAATCGATCTGCTCGCCCTGGGTACCGTGTCGCTTGCTGTCGCTTTCGAGAGC
>DATENV010000364.1:0-9904 GCA_035274805.1 Sphingomicrobium sp.
CCGACCGTGGGGCTAGAGCCGGACCAGTTGCACGCGGTCGTCGCCTATCTCGAGACGCTGAAATGACGGAGATCGAGCGCGTCCGCGAGGAAGACCGCCGGCTCGCCGAGGAGCGCAAGAAAATCGCGCGCGACGGGCCCAGGCTCAAGGGCGCGAAGCTGGAGGCGCGTCTCGAAAGAACCTGGCGCCGACCGCCCGGGATCATCGGCTGGCTGGCCACCGTCGATCATAAGGAGATCGGCCGCCGCTACATCGTCACCGCGCTGTTGTTCCTCGCGCTCGGCGGCGCCCTCGCTCTCGCGATGCGGCTGCAGCTGGCGCGGCCCGATTCCGCGCTGATCGGCGCGCAGCGGTACAACGAGTTGTTCACCATGCACGGCTCGACGATGATGTTCCTGTTTGCCGTGCCGGTGATGGAGGGCGTCGCGGTGTACATCATTCCGCTGATGCTCGGCGCGCGCTCGACCGCATTCCCGCGGCTCAATGCCTTCAGTTACTACATGTACCTTCTCGGCGGCCTGCTGTTGTGGGGGGCATTCCTGCTCAACATCGCGCCGGACATGGGCTGGTTCGCCTATACACCCTTGTCGGGCCCGCAATTCTCGCCGGGCAAGCGGGCCGACGTCTGGGCGCAGATGATCAGCTTCACCGTAATTTCCGCGCTGGCGGCGGCCGTGGTGCTGGTCTGCACCATCCTCAAGGCGCGCGCGCCGGGGATGACGCTGGCGCGCATGCCGCTGTTCGCCTGGGCGATGCTGGTGGTCGCAGTGATGATCATCTTCTCGATGCCGGCGGTTGCGCTCGCTTCCTCGATGCTGATCTCCGACCGGCTGGTCGGCACCCAATTCTACAACAGCTGGGAGCATGGCGACGCGCTGCTGTGGCAGCACTTGTTCTGGTTCTTCGGTCACCCGGAAGTGTATATTATTTTTCTTCCGGCGACCGGATTCGTCAGCGTCATCACCGAGACCTTCTGCCGCCGCCCGGTGTTCGCTTATCCTGTCGTGGTGCTGGCACTGGTCTCGACCGGCATTCTGGCATTCGGTCTGTGGGTCCACCACATGTTCGCGACGGGCCTGCCGCGGGTGGGCTACAGCTTCTACACCGCGGCGAGCATGACGGTCGCGATCCCGACCGGCCTGCAGATCTTCTGCTGGCTGGCAACGATGTGGGACGGTCGGCCGCGCCTCGCCGTGCCGATGCTGTACGTGATCGGCTTCATCGTCACCTTCGTGATCGGCGGGCTGACCGGGGTCATCATCGCCTCGGTGCCGCTCGACCTCCAGCTGCACGACACCTACTTCATCGTCGCGCATTTCCATTACGTGCTGATCGGCGGCGCGGTGTTCCCGCTGCTCGGGATCCTCACGTACTGGTACCCGAAGATCACCGGCAGGATGATGAGCGACGCGCTCGGCAAGGTCGGCTTCTGGATGCTGTTCCTCGGCTTCCAGCTGGCGTTCTTCCCGATGCACATGAGCGGGCTGCTCGGCATGCCGCGCCGCGTTTACACTTATCCCGCCGGCCTCGGCCTCGAGCTGCCCAACATGCTGTCGACGATCGGCGCGTTCGTTGTCGCGACGTCGGTGGTGCTGTTCGTGGTGAACGGTGTCCTGTCGCTGTACCGGGGGGTCATCGCGCCGGCCAACCCATGGGGGGCATCGAGCCTCGAATGGACGACGCCTTCCCCGCCCCCACCGTATAACTTCGCCCATCAACCCGTGGTGGAAAGTCGCACGCCCCTGTGGGACGCCGCCGCCGAGCTGCCAGTCGTCACCGGGCTTCGCGTCGACGAAAAGGAGATGCTGCTGACCACCGTCGTCGCCGCCGCGGCCGACCTCCGCGAGCCGGTCGCGGAGCCGAGCCTGTGGCCGCTGATCGCGTCGCTGGCGGTCGCCGTGTTCTTCATCTCCTCGATCTTCTCGCCCTGGGCGGTGGTGTTCGGCGCGATCCCGTCGGCGATCGCATTGATCGCCTGGTTCTGGCCCAAGGAGATCAAGCGGCATCCGGAACCGGTAATCACATGATCCTCGAGCCGCGCTTCACCGATTCCGTCGCCGACCTGCCGACCCACAAGTTCGGGCCGAGCAGCCTCACTTGGTGGGGCATCATCGGCTTCATGGTGATCGAAGGCGCGGCGTTCGGCCTGACATTTGCCGCTTACTTCTTCTTCATGGGACACGAGCAGGGCTGGCCGCCCGAGGGCCGCGAGGCGCCCGGCCTCCTTGCCGGCACCTTGTTCACGATTGTGATGCTGCTCAGCGAAATCCCGAACACGATCGTCAAGAAAGCAGCCAACGAGCGCGACGTTCCGACCATCCGCGCTCTAATGCCGCTCGTCGTGGGAATTGGCGCGGTGCTGCTGATCATCCGCGGATTTGAGTTCAACAGTCTCAACTGCCGCTGGACCGACGACGCCTACAGCTCGATCATCTGGGCGCTGCTGCTGCTCCATACCACGCACATCCTGACCGACTGGATCGACACGATCGTGCTGTGGGCGCTGATGCGGACAGAGCTCGGGTGGGAAGGGCGGCGGCTAGTCGATACCGACGAAAATTGCCTTTACTGGCGTTACGTCTGGCTGACGTGGCTGCCAATCTACCTGATGATCTATTGGATCCCGCGGCTGTGAAAACGTACCGCATCCGCGACGGCTTCATGCCCTGGTCGGGCCTCGCGCTCGGCACGCTCGGCTATTTCCTCGCGCACCAAATCGGGTCCGATGCGACCTTCCAGGATTGCCGCGTGGGAAGCCCGTGGATCGTGCTCGTCGGGACTTTCGTCGGCCTCGCGATCATCGGCGCCGGTGCGCTGGGCTCTTGGGGCGTCTTTGTGGCGCGAGCCGAAAGCCCGGCCCGCCGGCTGGTCGCCGTCGTCGGGCTGATGGCCTGCGGGCTCTACGCGATCGGCGTGATCCTGCCGTTCATCGCCGCGCTCGTGATCCCGCGGTGCTGGGCATGATGCATCAGCATCATTCGGGCCCGCTCGGGTGGACGCTGAGCCCAGTGCTGATCGTGCCGCTAGCACTAACGCTGGTCATCTACCTCATCGGCTGGATGCGCCTCACGAAGCGCGCCTCGACGCCGGTGCGCCCGGGCCCCTTCCTGGTGGGCTGGGTGGTGCTGACGCTGTCATTGATCTCGCCGCTCCATCAGGCGGGCGAGCGCAGCTTCACCATGCACATGATCGAGCATGAGCTGATCATGCTCATCGCAACGCTCCTGCTTGCAGCTTCGCGCGCCGGCGGCGTGCTGGCGTGGGGACTGCCGCGCCCGCTCCGGCTGGCACTCGGCGGCACCTGGAAATCGCCGCTGCAGGGGCTTTGGCAGCGCCTTACCGAGCCGGTCACCGCGACCGCGGTGCAGGCGGTGGTGATGTGGGCCTGGCACGCCCCGCTGCTGTTCAATCGGACGCTGGAAAGCGCCGGCTGGCACATTGCCCAACACGCGAGCTTCTTCCTCAGCGCCTTGTTATTCTGGTGGGCGATGCTCCATCCGCGCGGCAGTGGCTATGGCCTGTCGGCCGCGTGCCTCTTCGCGACGTCCCTCATCGGCGGCGCGCTCGGCGCGCTGATGAGCCTGTCGTCGAGCCCGTGGTACGCGGATTATGCAGCCATGGGAATGAGCGGCATCGGCCTCGACCCGATCGACGACCAGCGCCTCGCCGGCCTGATCATGTGGATCCCTGGCGGACTAGTGCACGGCGTCGCCGCGCTGGCGCTGTTCTACAAATGGCTCAAAGCCTCGGAGGCAGGGCATGCTGCGCTCCCTGTCCACTAAGGTCTTCCTCGCGATCCTCGCCGGCGTGCTGTTGGCCGTCGCGCTGGTCGGCATCGTCATCGAATATGCGCGCGAGCGAACCCAGCTGCGCACCCATGCGGCAGCGGCCACCGGCGGCGACCCGCGCCGCGGCGAGTCGATGTTCATCCAGTACGGCTGCGGCAGCTGCCATGCGGCCAAGAATGTCCGTACGGCGACGGGGATGGTCGGGCCGCCGCTCGATGGTGTCGCGCTGCGGGTGATCATCGCCGGCCGTTTCTCCAACACGCCGGCCAACATGCAGAAGTGGATCCGCGATCCGCAGCAGGTGTCGCCCGGCACCGCGATGCCTGACCTGCAGGTCGGCGAACGTGACGCGCGCGACATCACCGCGTTCCTCTACACGCGCGCGAAGTAAGCTCAGCGCAACCGGACGCCGATCCACAATGTGCGCGGCGTTGCGCGCTCGATCGAGCTGTCGCCGCCGATGCCCGCCATGACCAGCGCGTCGGTCAGATTCTCGCCGCGCGCAACCAGCTGAAAGCGCCTACCGAGCGGCCATGACGCAAAGGCGTCGAGCGTCGTCGCGCCTTTCAGCAAACGGGTGTTGAGGTCGTCTTCATATTGCGCGCCAACGCGGCGCAGCACGAGCTCGAATCCTTTTCCGTCGCGTTCCCAGCTCGCCGACAAGGTGCCGGCGAACTTTGGCGTCTGAGCGGGTCGCAAGCCATCGAGCACCGCTGCGCTGCCCCTGGCCTGCATCCGCGCGTGGGTCATGCTGACGCCGGCCCGCACCGCCCAAGCGCCGCGCGTCCATTGTGCCGCGGCCTCGACTCCGCGTACTTTCACGGCCTTAACATTCTGGCGCTGGCGGAACGCGCCGCCGGCCGCGACGAACCCCACCTGGGGGAACACCCCCGGCCCCGCAGCAAGCGTCACGTTGGCAATCGCGTCGGTCAGGCGATTGGCGAAGCCGCTGACCGATAACCGCACCGGTCCGGACGCATATTCCACGCCCACCTCGACGCCGCGCAATCGCTCCGGATCGAGCGCCGGATTGGCGGCCGTTGCGTCGACGCCCACGCGGAACGGCCGGAACAGCTCGTTGAGCGTCGGCATCCGCCAGCCGAGATAGGCGGCCGAGCGGAGGCTCAACCCCTTGCCCAGCGGCGCGAGGATGCCGCCGCGAGCGGTCGGAAGCCAGCCGTGGCGATCGGCATAACGGTCGTCGCGCAGAACACCGCCGGTCGCGATGGTCTGCTCGAACAAATGGCCCTCGCTCACCCGCCAGCGATCGAGCCGCGCGCCCGCGCTGAGGCTCACGCCGCGAATGTCGACGGACGCTTCGGCGAATGCGCCGCTCGTCCACGTTTCGCCGCCGGCGCGGCGGCGACGGGTCGGCTGGCCAGCGACGAAATTCGCCAGCTCGCGAGTTTCTCCGGTTGTTCGCCGCGCATCCGCACCCAGGCGGAGCTCGACTCCGTCGGGCGTCGGCGGACGAACCTCGACGCTCCCGCCAAGGCCGTGCGATGGCACGCTGTCCTGCAAGAGCACGCGGGTTGCTACAGCGCGCCCCGCGCTGAGGCTCGCCGTGCTGCTTCTAAGGTCGCGCCACTGCCAATAGCCGAGCGCGCTCCACTGCCATGCGCCGCGCCCGATCACTCGCACGGACGAGTCGGCGCCATTGGTTCGGTCGCTGCTGAAGTTGGTTCCCCGCGTTCGCCAGTCGTGAAAGCCTGACAAGTTGGCCTGCAGCTCGCTGGTCGCGCCGATTGGCGCGACCCAGCGGCCGCGGCCGCTCCACTGGCGATAGGGCGCGCGCTCGTCCGCCGGCCCTCGTGTGTCCGCCGTGATTGGGATGAACCCTTCGCCTCGTGCGGCGCGACCGGAGAGGTTCAACATCCCGCGTCCCGCGCCGACACCGAACTGCCCGCGCGCTTCGAGGGATCCCCGGCTTCCGGCTGCAAGCTCGCCGCCAATTCCAGCTTCGGAGCGGCTGGTCATTTCGATCGTTCCGGCAAGCGCGCCGGGACCGTTTGCGACACTCCCGCCGCCGCGCACAACCCGAATTCCCGACAGGCTTGCCGGGTCATATGCTGGCCAGTTAACCCATCCGCCGAACGGATCGCTCTGCGGCACGCCATCGAGCACCAGAAGCGCGCGACTCGATGCGTTTCCGCCGAGCGCGCGAAGCGTGACGCCCTGGCTGGTCGGGTGGCCGGTTCGCGAATCCGAGCGGCGGAACAGCTGGACTCCCGGAACGTCTTTCAAGAGCTGGTCAAGCTGACGGCTTGGCGCCTGTTCGATCTGTCGCAGCGTAATGCGTTCGACCGCGTAAACGCGCTCGGCCCTGGCTTCGGGCAGCGCATTGCCGGTGATGACAATGGCCGGCGGCGCTGGCGGCAGTGCCTCCGCCAATTTCCGGTCCTACAGAATGTCGTAGAGGGTGGCGCCGACCGTCAGCGCCGACGTCAACGCAACGGCCAGCAACGTCCACGGCGCCCACCACGGCCAAGAGAGCCTGTTCGTTTTATCCTGCTTTGACATGACGCCTAAAGCTCTGTCCGAACGCGCCGGTTCCGTCGAGCGAAAATCCCGAGCCACCACGCCCCTCAAGTCCCGGAAACTAATCGTGGTTAAATTCTTGTTGATGATAATTGGGTAAATTGCTCTAAATCCTCTATTCTTCGAATCCGACTCGACCATCTCCAACCGGGAAAGGGGCGCCCGGTGACGCCGATTGACGGACTAAGATTGGTGAATTGCGGCCCGGCTCGCCGCCGGCTGGTGCGACTCGCTGCCTGCTCGATTCTTTCGAGCCTACCGAGCAACGTCGCCGCCCAATCCACCCCGCCGCCGCTGCCGCCGACCCGCGAGGAAGTGACTCGTCCCGTCGCGCCGCCGCCATCGCCCGAGAGCCGACTTCGGGTCGAAGGCAGCATCGAGCGCGCACCCTGCGCCCTCGACGGTCCCGAGTTCCGGTCGATCCACTTTGTCCTGCGGGGCGCTGAGTTCGATGGCTTGCAGGGGCTCACGCGGGCGGATCTCGTCTCGAGCTTCGCGCCGCTCGTCGGGCGCGACGTTCCAATTTCCACCGTATGCGAGATCCGCGACCGCGCCGCGACAATCCTGCGCGATGCCGGCTACATCGCGGCGGTCCAGGTGCCGGAGCAGCGCATCGCCGACGGCATCGTCCGTTTCCAGGTGTTGATGGCGCGGCTGACGCAGGTCCGCGTGCGCGGTGAAGCGACGGGCGCCGAGACTGCGCTCGCCGGCTACCTTGGGGAACTCACCAAGCGGCCGTTGTTCAACCGCTACGAGGCCGAGCGCTACCTGCTGCTGGCGAGCGACTTGCCCGGCTATACCGTGCGCCTGACGCTGCGTCCGGCCGGAACGGCACCCGGCGAGGTGATCGGCGACGTCACTGTCCAGCGCCTTCCGGCCTATGCCGATTTCATCGTCCAGAATGGCGGGTCGAAGGCGCTTGGGCGCTGGGGCGGCTTGCTGCGCGGGCAGGTGTTTGGGCTGACCGGACTCGGTGACCGCACCTCGCTGTCCGTGTTCAGCACGTCCGATTTCGAGGAACAACAAACGCTCCAGCTGGCCCATGACATGCGCGTCGGTCCGCAGGGACTGAGCCTCGCCGGCGCTTTTACCTACGCGTGGGCGCGCCCGTCGGTCCCCGACGCGCAGGTGCTGGCCAAGACCCTGCTCGGCACGGTCGAGCTCGGCTATCCTTTCGTGCGGCGCCAGGCGCAGACCATCCGCGGCTCAGTCGGCATGGACATCATCAACCAGGACGTCTGGTTCAATCAGATCAAGCTGACCCGCGACCGGCTCCGCGTCGCGTTCCTGCGGCTCGGAATCGATGCGGTGGACACCGACTTCGGCGCGGGCTTCTCGTCGGCCGAGCCGCCGTGGCATCTCACCTCCCTGCTGGAATTGCGGCAGGGCCTCGACGCCTTTGGCGCGACCGATCATTGCGGCCCCGCCGGGATCAACTGCCTCGGCCCCGGCGACGTGCCGCCGACGCGCGCCGAAGGGCATGCTGACGCAACCGTGCTGCGCTGGACCGGTTACGGTGAATATCGGCCGATGCCGAAGCTGACCCTCGCGCTTGGGCTGCGTGCCCAATATGCGTGGAAGCCGCTGCTCAGCTTCGAGGAATTTTCAGCGGGCAATTACACGGTCGGGCGCGGCTACGACCCTGGCGCGCTGCTTGGCGACAAGGGTTTCGGCAGCCAGGCGGAGATCCGCTACGGCAGCCGCATTCCCGTCAGCGCGAACAAGCCGGGCGTCGAAGGCTATGCCTTTTGGGACCACGCGCTGGTGCGCAACCGTGACAACACGGTCGTGGTGGCCGGCCGCGAGCATCTGAATTCGATCGGAGCGGGCGCCCGCGCAAATTGGGATCGATTCATTCTCGACGCCGCGCTCGCCGTCCCGCTGACCCGCATCGGACCGCTCAACAAACGGCCCGATCCTCGGGTTCTCTTCTCCCTCACAACCCGCTTGTGGCCATGGAGATACTAATGCCGACTGTCGCGTATCACGAGTACCGCCAAGATCGCCAAAAACTCCTCATTTCCTGCGCGACGATCGCGATTGCCCTCGCCGCCACGGCGCCGCAAAAAGCTCGAGCCCAGGCCTTCCAGGGATCGCCGACAACCGCGGCTGGCACGGTCGACTACGCGCGGGCGACGCCGGGCAGCGAAACGATCACCATCGGCAGCAGCACCGCGACCATCAACTGGGTGCCGAGCGACGTCGAGGGCGTCGGAAACATAAACTTCCTGCCGGTGGGCAACACCGCCACTTACCAGGGCACAACGGGATTGAGCGACTTTACCGTCCTCAACCGGATCGTCCCGACCAATACATCGCGGACGATTGAGCTGAACGGCACCGTGCTTAGCAAGCTGTCGGGCGGGGCGATCGGCGGCAACGTCTGGTTCTACAGCCCCGGCGGGATCGTCATCGGCGCGCAAGCAGTGTTCGACGTGGGCGGCCTGCTGCTGAGCAGCATCGACCTGCCGAACGGCTTCAGCACCACCGCAAGCAGCTTCACCGCGAGCTTCACCAAGACGGCGAATAATGCCGGCAACGTCCGGATCCTCGCCGGCGCCCAGATCAATGCGCGCGACAGCTATGTCGCGCTCGTCGCGCCACGGATCGAGCAAGGGGGCAATGTCCAGGTCAACGGCTCGGCGGCCTACGCCGCGGCCGAGCAGCTCACGATGACCTTCAACCAGGGCCTGTTCGACGTCGCGGTGCCGCTAGGCGGTGGGACGACAGACGCGAACGGGATAGTCCACACCGGAATCACAGGCGGGCCGGCGAATGTCACCCCGACTGACAATCACACAATCTACATGGTGGCAGTGCCGAAAAACCAGGCGCTCACCATGCTGCTTGGCGGCTCGGTAGGATTCGCGCCCGCGGCGGCCGGAGCCACGGTCGAGAACGGCCAGATTTTCCTTCGGTCGGGCTTTGCCGGCGGCGGCGCCAGCGGCGGTGGGACGGGCAGCCTTGCGATCGGCTCACAGGGCGCCGCGACCTTCACGTCGGACGTTTTGGGCCAGCTCGACGGCGCGGCGCTCATCCAGGCGACAAGCGGCGACGTCGCCTTCGATCGCGACCTTTCGCTGACCAACGCGTCGGGAATCAACGGCGGCATCACGCTGTCCACCAACAACCAGCGCCGGCTGACCGTCGGCGGCGACGCGGTGCTCGACGCCGCCGGGAACATCGCGCTCAACGCGCTCAGCGGAAGCCTGACCGTCGCCGGGACGATCAACGCCGTCACCGACGGAACCATCACGCTGGCGGACGGGAACGGCGCGGGCTCGATCGGCGCGACGACCATGATGCTGTTTGCCAGCGGGATCACTCGACAGGCAGATCCCGACGTCACCAACCTGATCGCCTCTTTGACCGGCGACTTTGCCGCCGGCGATATATCGGTTCCGGGTTTCCTCTCGCTCAGTGCCGACGGCGATCTGACAGCGGGCAATGTGAGCGCAGGAACGGCGCTGACCTTGCTGGCGACCGGCGATCTTACCGTCAGGGATGCGAGCGCGGCCACGGCGATCTTCTCAGCCGACGGCACCGCCAATTTCCTCGGCACCGTGCGAGCACCGTCG
>DATENV010000365.1:0-15153 GCA_035274805.1 Sphingomicrobium sp.
TCAAGGCGGAGGAGACTTTGCGCAACTGGCATTTGCGCGTCACCGGGTCTAGTGGCGCGGCAACCCACAAAGACTCCACGAGGACGCGTACCCATGCTCCGCAGCATCGACCATTTTATCGGCGGTTCCACCTTCGCCAGCGGCGAGCGTCAGGGCGAGGTGTTCGACCCCAACCAGGGCCAGGTCCAGGCGCAGGTGCGCCTCGGTACCGCCGCCGACCTCCAGAAGGCGGTCGACGCCGCCAAGGCCGCCCAACCGGCGTGGGCGGCGACCAACCCGCAGCGTCGCGCGCGCGTCATGTTCAAGTTCAAGGAGCTGGTCGAAGCGCATATGGACGAGCTCGCGCACCTGCTCAGCTCGGAGCACGGTAAGGTGCTCGCGGACTCGAAGGGCGACGTCCAGCGGGGCCTCGAAGTGATCGAATATGCGTGCGGCATCCCGCAGTCGCTGAAGGGCGAATATACCGTCGGTGCCGGACCGGGCATTGACGTCTATTCGATGCGCCAGCCGCTCGGGATCGGCGCCGGCATCACTCCGTTCAACTTCCCGGCGATGATCCCGATGTGGATGTTCGGCATGGCGATCGCCTGCGGCAACGCGTTCATCCTCAAGCCCTCCGAGCGCGACCCGAGCGTCCCCAACCGGCTCGCCGAGCTGATGAAGGAAGCGGGCCTCCCCGACGGCATCCTCAACGTCGTCCACGGCGACAAGGAAATGGTCGACGCGATCCTCGATCACCCGGACATTGCGGCGGTCAGCTTCGTCGGTTCATCCGACATCGCGCAATACATCTATTCGCGCGGCACCGCCCACAACAAGCGCGTCCAGGCGTTCGGCGGCGCCAAGAACCACGGCATCGTCATGCCCGACGCCGACCTCGACCAGGTCGTCAACGACATCGCCGGGGCGGCGTTCGGCTCGGCCGGCGAGCGCTGCATGGCGCTGCCCGTCGTGGTGCCGGTTGGCGAGGAAACCGCCGACGCGCTGCGCGAAAAGCTGATCCCGGCCATCGAGGGGCTGCGCGTCGGGGTCTCCACCGACCCGGAGGCGCATTACGGCCCGGTGGTCAGCAAGGCGCACAAGGAGCGGATCGAGAATTACATCCAGATGTGCATCGACGAAGGCGGCGAGCTGGTGGTCGACGGCCGCGGCTTCATGCTTCAGGGCCACGAGGAAGGTTTCTTCATCGGCCCGACCTTCTTCGACCATGTGAAGCCGAGCATGAAGAGCTACCAGGACGAGATTTTCGGCCCAGTTTTGCAGATGGTCCGCGCGCGCGATTTCGAGGAAGCGGTGCGCCTCCCGTCGCAGCACGAATATGGCAACGGCGTCGCCATCTTCACGCGCAACGGCCACGCCGCGCGCGAATTCACAGCCCGCGTGAATGTCGGCATGGTCGGCATCAACGTGCCGATCCCGGTGCCGGTCTCCTATCACAGCTTCGGCGGCTGGAAGCGCTCGGGCTTCGGCGACATCGGCCAGTACGGCATGGAGGGCCTGCGCTTTTGGACCAAGAACAAGGTGGTGACGCAGCGCTGGCCGGACGGCGGCGCGCACGGCGAGAGCGCGTTCATCATTCCAACGATGGGGTAGCTGACAACAAAAGGGGGCGAAAATGATCCTGCTGACGCTTGCGGCGGCCGCTGCAATGCAATGGACCGGTCCGCGGACGGTGGAATATGTCGGGCCGGGCAATTTCTGCGGCGGGGGCTACGCAGTTCACCTCTCGCGCGGCGAGCGGGCGCTGGTCCTTCCGCAGGGCCACGGGCCGCAGGCCACTCGGCTCGTCCTCTCAGGCGGCGAGGTCAACATCCTGACGGGCGCGCGGATGGAGCCTGGTCGAGTGGTTTCGCAACGCGGCGGGTCGGTTGTCACGGAGCAGGGCGACGCCGGTCGCATCGCCTATCTGGTGGGCGACGAGACGCCCTACGGCCTTCGCATCGTCAGCAATGCATTCCGTGGCTTCAAACGCGACAATTGGTTCTTCGCCAAGACAAACTTCCGTTCCGATGCCGATCAAGCGACCGATTGCCTCGCCGGCAGGAGCTACTGAGCGAGATCGTCCCCGGGCGGGGCACTGAAACCAGTTGCGGACGCCGGTTGTTTGACCAACCGTGATCCGCCTGCCTTTCATCAGCTGTCTCGCCTTCCTCGCCATCGTCGCCTGCGGCGGCAACGATCCCGTCGACGACAAGGCCAATCGGACGGTGGGCCTGCCCGACATCGATGCCACGGGGCCGAGCGCGGCGGGCGAGCCGCACAAGGCCACCGTTCCGGCCAAGCCGCTACCGGCTGCGGCCACGGCCATTCCGGCCGCCTTGCAGGGCCGCTGGGGCCTCACGCCAGCGGATTGCACCAGCTCGCTAGGCGACGCGAAGGGGCTGCTGGTGATCAACGCGAATGAGCTGCGCTTCTACGAATCCCGGGCGGTTCCGATCGATGGCACCGCCGCCGACGCTGATTCGATCAGCGGCGATTTCGCGTTCACCGGCGAAGGCCAGAGCTGGACGCGATACGAAGCGCTCAAAGTTCATGGACAGCGCCTGACGCGCACCGAGGTCAAACCATCCGCGAGCTTCACTTATGCGAAATGCAGCTAGGATCCTGATTCTCGGGCTCACGGCGGCGGGGTTGGCCGCCTGCGGGCAGAAGCAACCGGCCGCCAACCAGGAGATGCCGGTCGAAAGCAACCTCGCGCATGGCCAGCTTCCGCCCAATGCCGAGATCGAGACATTGCCGCCGGACGAAAGCAGCGCCACTTCATCAGGTGAGTTGAACGCCGGCGACGACAACAATCTCGACAACCGCGATTAACGAGGACGAGGCCATGAAGCTTTACTACTCGCCGGGCGCCTGCTCCCAGGCACCTCACATCCTGCTCCACGAGATCGGCCTCCATCATGATGCGGAGCGGGTCGATCTCAAGGCCAAGACGCTGGAGGGCGGCGGGTCGTATCTCGACGTGAATCCCAAGGGCTCGGTCCCGGCGCTCGCGCTCGACAGCGGCGAGGTCCTTACCGAGAATGCGGTCATCCTGCAGTATCTCGGCGACCGCGCCGGCGGCTCGGACGTGCTGCCGCCGCTTGGCGACTTCCGGCGCTACCGCGTGCTCGAGCTGACGAACTTCATCACCACGGAGTTGCACAAGAGCTTTGCGCCTTTGTTCAAGCCCGACGCCGGCGACGAGACCAAGCTCTTTTTCCGCCAGCAGATCTCCCAGCGCCTCGACTATATTGAGCGGAAGCTTGGTGCCGGGCCGTTCCTGATGGGCGATACGCTGACGATCGCGGACCCCTATCTGTTCGTGATCAGCGGCTGGACCGACATGCTGATCGGCCTCAACAACTGGCCCAACGTCACCGCCTTTCGCGAGCGGATGCTGCAGCGTCCCTCGGTCCGCAACGTGCTCCGGTTCGAAGGATTGCTCAAAGAGGAACTCGCGGGCTAGAGCGCCCGCGCAATGACGCAATTCGACCTCACCGACGACCAGCTTCAAATTCAGGAGATGGCGCGCAAGTTCACGGCGGACGCAATTTCCCCACACGCATCCGAGTGGGACGAACGGCACATTTTCCCACGCGACACGATCCAGGAAGCCGCCGAGCTGGGCTTTGGCGCGATCTATGTCTCCGAAGAAAGCGGCGGGATCGGTCTCGGGCGGCTCGAGGCGGCGTTGATCTTCGAGGCGATGGCCTACGGCTGCCCCTCGACCAGCGCGTTCATCTCGATCCACAACATGGTTTGCTGGATGATCGACCGGTTCGGCTCGGCCGAGCTCAAGCAGAAGTACCTGCCGGCGATGATCACCATGGAGCACATGGGCAGCTACTGCCTGACCGAGCCGTCGTCCGGCTCGGACGCCGCCGCGCTCAAGACCAAAGCGGTGCTCGACGGCGACCATTATGTCGTCTCCGGCTCCAAGGCGTTCATCTCGGGCGGCGGCGCCAACGACGTGATGGTGGCGATGGTCCGCACCGGCGAAGAAGGCCCCAAGGGCATCACCGCGCTGGTCATCGAAAAGGACATGAAGGGCGTCAGCTTCGGCGCGCAGGAGAAGAAGCTTGGCTGGCACTCGCAGCCGACTTCGCAGGTCAACTTCGACGAGGTCCGGGTGCCGGTCGCCAACCGCGTCGGCGCCGAGGGCGAAGGCTTCCGGATCGCGATGATGGGCCTGGACGGCGGCCGCCTCAACATCGGCGCCTGCTCATTGGGCGGTGCCCAGCGCTGCCTCGACGAGGCGATCAGCTATACCAAGGAGCGCAAGCAGTTCGGCCAGGCGATCGCCGACTTCCAGGCGACCCAGTTCACCCTCGCCGACATGGAGACCGAGCTGCAGGCGGCGCGCTACCTGCTGTATGCCGCCGCCGCCAAGGTCACCGCCAACGCGCCCGACAAGACGCGGTTCGCGGCAATGGCCAAGCGGCTCGCGACCGACACCGGCTCCTCGGTCGTCGACCGCGCGCTCCAGCTTCACGGCGGCTACGGCTATCTCCAGGACTATCCGATCGAGCGGTTCTGGCGTGACCTGCGGGTCCACTCGATCCTCGAGGGCACCAACCAGATCATGCGCGTGATCGTCAGCCGCGACCTGCTCCGCCAGTGAGTGACGCGCCCGAAGGGACAGGCGACGTCCTGATCAGCGTCGATCGGGGGGTGGGCCGGATCCGGCTCAACCGCCCCAAGGCGATCCACGCGCTGACCACTGCGATGTGCGACGCGATGAGCGCCGCGCTGCTCGGCTGGCTCGACGATCCGGATGTCGAGGTCGTGCTGATCGATCATGCCGAAGGCCGCGGCTTTTGCGCCGGCGGCGACGTCGTCATGCTTCAGCGCAGCGGCAACGGGGACGCGAGCGACGCCAAGCGCTTCTTCTTCGCCGAATATCGGCTCAACCACCTGCTGTTCACCTATCCGAAGCCGACGATCGCGATCATGGACGGGATCACGATGGGCGGCGGAGTCGGGATTTCGCAGCCGTGCGACTTCCGCATCGCGACCGAGAATACCCGCCTCGCCATGCCCGAAACCGGTATCGGCCTGTTCCCGGACGTCGGCGGCGGCTGGTATCTGTCACGCCTGCCGGGCCGCGTCGGCCAGTTCATGGCGCTGACCGGTGCGCGGCTCGACGGCGCCGAATGCCATTACCTCAATCTCGCTACGCATTACGTCGAGCAGGCCGGACTCGAAGACGTCGTCGAGCGCCTGATGGCCGCGCCTTCCCGCGCGAAAGGAGCGCTGGGCGCCGCCGCGACCGCGGTTCCCCAGGCGAAGATCGAGGCCAACCAGCCGCAGATCACGCGCCTGTTCGCTTCCGACGAGCTCGAGGAAATCCTCGCCGCGCTGGAGGCCGACGAGAACGACTGGGCGCACAGCGAGCTCGCGACGCTTCGCTCGAAAAGCCCGCTGTCGTGCAAGGTCTCGCTTCGGCTGCTTGCCGAAGGCGCGGGGCGCGAAAGCTTCGCCGACGAGATGAAGGCGGAATATGCGCTCGCTGGCCGGGTCGTGCGCACCCACGACTTTCGCGAAGGCGTGCGCGCCCTGCTGATCGACAAGGACAATGCGCCGCAGTGGGAGCCGGCGACGCCCGAGGAGGTGACCGACGAGATGCTCGACGTCCTCTTCGCGCCGCTTCCTGAGAGCGAGGCCTGGACGCCGTTCCCGGAGGCAGAACGATGAACGAGTATAATAGCATCCTAGTCGAGCAGCGCGGCGGGGTGACGCTCGTCACCTTGAACCGGCCGCAGGCGCTGAACGCATTGAACAGCGAAGTGCTGAAGGAGCTGACCGAGGTGTTCGCGGCGTATGACGCCGACCACAGCCAGCACTGCCTTGTGCTGACCGGATCGGAGAAAGCGTTCGCTGCCGGCGCCGACATCAAGGAGATGAGCACGCAGGGCTTCGCCGACATGTATTCGGCGGATTTCTTCGGCGGCTGGGAACGGATCACCGCGACCCGCAAGCCGTGGATCGCCGCGGTTGCCGGCTATGCACTGGGCGGCGGGTGCGAGCTGGCGATGATGGCCGACTTCATCATCGCCGCGGACAGCGCGAAGTTCGGCCAGCCCGAGATCAAGCTCGGCGTCACGCCGGGCATGGGCGGCTCGCAGCGGCTTACGTGGGCGGTCGGCAAGGCGAAGTCGATGGAGATGTGCCTGACCGGCCGGATGATGGGCGCCGACGAGGCGGAGCGTTCCGGCCTGGTGGCGAAGGTCGTGCCCGCGGCCGAGGTGCTCGACGAAGCGCTCAAGACCGCCGAAGCGATCGCGGCCATGCCGCCGCTCGCTGCCGTGGCCGCCAAGGAGATGGTCAACGCAGCGTTCGAAATCCCGCTGACCCAAGGCATCCGCTTCGAGCGCCGGCTGTTCCACGGACTGTTCGGCACCGAGGACCAGAAGGAAGGCATGGCCGCCTTCGTCGAGAAGCGGCCGGGCAATTGGAAGGGGCGTTGAACAATCCCTCTCCCTTGAAGGGAGAGGTAGCGAGACTTAGCGAGCCGAAGGTGAGCTTAGTCGCAGCTAGGTGAGGGTGATCGGCGTTGAGCACCCTCATCCAACCTACGCTAAGCGGCTGCGCCGCTAAGCTTCGGTATCCTTCTCCCTTCAAGGGAGAAGGTTTTGGGAGTGAAGCATGACTCGAATCGCATTCATCGGCCTCGGCCACATGGGTGGCGGGATGGCCCCCAACCTCGCCAAGGCGGGGCACGAGGTCCGCGCGTTCGACCTCAGCCAGCAAGCTCTCGACGCAGCAGTGAGCGCCGGTTGCGGTCGCGCCAATTCGACGGAAGAGGCCGTAAGCGACGCAGAAGTAGTGATCACCATGCTTCCCGCGGCGAAGCATGTCCTCGACGTCTATCGCGATCACGTCATCGGCAACGCTCCGGTGAGCGCGCTGCTGATCGACTGCTCGACGATCGACGTCGCCAGCGCCCGCACGATCGAGGAAGAAGCGGCGGCCAAAGGCTATGAGATGGTCGACGCGCCCGTCTCGGGCGGCATCGCCGCTGCCGCCGGCGGCACCCTCGCCTTCATGGTCGGCGGATCGGACCAGGCGTTCGCCAGGGCCAAGCCCCTCATCGAACCGATGGCAAAGGCGGTGATCCATGCCGGCGGACCCGGCGCGGGTCAGGCGGCGAAGATCTGCAACAACATGATCCTCGGCGCGACGATGGCCGCAACCTGCGAGGGCTTCGTCCTCGCCCAGAAGCTCGGTCTCGACCCGCAGGTGTTCTTCGACATCAGCTCGCAGGCATCGGGACAAAGCTGGTCAATGACCTCCTATTGTCCGGTTCCGGGGGTCGGTCCGAAGACCCCGGCCGACAATGGTTACGAGGGCGGGTTCGCCGCCGCGTTGATGCTCAAGGACCTCAAGCTGGCGATGGAAGCGGCGAAGCAGGCCGGCGTCGAGGTCGAGATGGGCGAGGAGGCCGAGGAGCTGTACGAAGAGTTCGTCGAAAAGGGCGGCGGGAACAAAGACTTCTCCGGGCTCATCCAAATGATCGACGGCAGCTGGAAAGCCCCACAGGGTTGATCGGCGCGTCCGCCGTCGCCACATCGAAGTCATGCTGATTCGTACCGAGCAGACGCCCAACCCGGCGACCCGCAAGTTCCTGCCCGGCCAGACCGTGATGGACGCCGGGACCCGCGATTTCGCCGATGCCGAGAGCGCGCAGGCCTCTCCGCTTGCCGCCGCATTGTTCGACAGCGGGATGGTCGAAGGCGTCTTCTACGGCCGCGACTTCATCTCGGTGACCGCGGCGCCCGGCGTTTCATGGACCGACCTCGAGCCGCTGGTGCTCGAAACCCTGCTCGACCATTTCGTCACCGGCGCGCCGTTGTTCGCCGCCGGAACCGCGGCTGGAATCCAGATCAGCGACGACGCGGCGGCATTCGATGAAGACCCGGCCGACGCGGAGATCATCGAACAGATCAGGGAATTGATCGAGACTCGCGTCCGCCCGGCGGTCGCGCAGGACGGCGGCGACATCGTCTACAAGGGCTATCGCGACGGCCACCTCTATCTGTCGATGCATGGCGCCTGCTCGGGCTGCCCGTCCTCCACGGTGACGCTCAAGCGCGGGATCGAGAGCCTGATCCGCCACTACGTGCCCGAAGTCGAAAGCGTCGAAGCCGTTTAACTTTCGGGGGCTTGCGGCGTTGTGCCGCATGTGGCCACTATCCCTGCCGTCATGTTGCTCGCTTTCGACACATCGAGCGCCGCCTGCACCGCCGCTTTGTTCGACGGCGAGGGAGCGTGCATTGCCCACGCGGACGAGGTGATCGGCCGCGGCCACGCGGAACGGCTGGTGCCGATGATCGCCGAGCTGATGGACGGCCGGGCGGCGACGCAAATCCTGGTCGGCGTGGGTCCGGGCAGCTTCACTGGCATCCGCGTGGCGATCGCGGCGGCGCACGGGCTGGCGATCGGCTGGACTGCCGAGCTCGGCGGCATGTCGTCGCTCGCGCTGCTGGCCGCTGGCGCGGAAGCGGACCGCGAAGTCGCGGCCGCGGTGCTCGGCGGACATGGCGAATTGTTCGTCCAGCAATTCGATGGGCGCACGCTCGAGCCAGGCTCGGACGTGCGCAACGCAATTCCATCCGAAGCGGCGCGCTTCGTATCGGCGCAGCTCATCGTCGGCTCAGGCGCGAAGCAGCTGGTCGATGCGCGCGGCTGGGGCGAAGCGCGCGAGCTGTGGCCGTCCGCCGCGAACGCGCTGCGATTGCCTGAAAACTCGCGCAACCTTCTGCCGAAGCCCGTTTACGCCCGCGCGCCGGACGCGCGTATCCCGGAAGCCGCGTGATGGCGACCGTCGAGGCGGATGTGCGGATCGAGCGCGGATCGTCGGGCGACCTCGATGCCGTGATGGCAGTCATGGATTCGGCATTCGGCCGGAGCTTCGGGGAAGCCTGGACCCGCTCGCAGCTTGCCGGGATCCTGCCGATGGGCGGCGTTTCGCTGATCCTCGCGCGCGAGCCGCGGTCGAGCGACACCATCGGCTTCTCCCTGTTCCGGACGGTCGCCGACGAATCCGAGCTGCTGTTGCTCGCGGTCATGCCCGACGCGCGCCGGCGTGGCATCGGCCGCCGGCTGTTAGACGACTTTCTGGAACATGCGCGAAACGATGGAGTAGCGCGTGTCCATCTAGAAGTTCGCGACGGCAATCCGGCGGTCGATATGTATCGGACCGCTGGCTTTTCGCCGGTCGGGCGCCGCCGCAATTATTATCACGCGCCCGATGGTCACCGTTTCGACGCGATTACGCTTTCTCACCAACTTTAGTTAAACTTCTGGATTCTTACTTAGACTGCGCAATCCATTGCGCGGCACCAGTAACGCGCGTATTCTGCAAGTGCACGTGCGGCGTTTACTGCACGGCCTCTGCTCGAAGTGGAAATCCCGCAATGGCTGATAATGACAATTCGAATGACACGCTGCTGACGCTGACTGCCGACATCGTCGCGGCCCATGTCAGCAACAACAGCGTCGCCGTCAATGACTTGCCGAACCTTATCCAGAACGTGCACTCGGCCCTGGCCGGCATTTCCGGCAACGGCGGCGCCGCCGAGCCCAAGCCCGAGCCGAAAGTCTCGATCCGCGCCTCGGTGAAGCCCGACTACATCGTCTGCCTGGAGGACGGAAAGCGGCTGAAGATGCTCAAGCGGCACCTGATGACCCATTACAACATGACGCCGGACCAGTACCGGCAGAAATGGGGCCTGGCCGCCGATTATCCGATGGTCGCGCCAAACTATGCCGAGCAGCGCCGCGCGCTCGCCAAGTCAATCGGCCTGGGCACCAAGCGGCGCCGGACGCGGGGCGGCAAATAAGCGCTCGCTGGACGGCGGCGCGGCGGATACCTAATTTGGGTTCATGACGCGGACCATCGACATCGAGGCGCTGTGCGCCGACAAGGGTCTTCGCATCACCGAGCAGCGCAAGGTCATCGCGCGGGTGCTTGGCGACAGCGAAGACCATCCCGACGTGGAAACGCTGCATGCGCGCGCCGCCTCGGTCGACCCGAACATCTCGATCGCGACCGTGTATCGCACCGTCCGGCTGTTCGAGGAGGCGGGGATTCTCGAACGCCACGAATTCGGCGACGGGCGTTCGCGCTACGAGGCGGCTTCGGAATCGCACCACGACCATCTGATCGACGTCGAGACCGGCAACGTCATCGAATTCGTCGACGACGAGCTCGAGGCGCTGCAGAAGCGGATTGCCGAGAAGCTCGGCTTCCGGCTCGTCGACCATCGCATGGAGCTTTACGGCGTCTCCGTCGACCGCGATCGCTAAGGTCCCCGCCGTTCGGATGAACGCGCGCGCGGCGCTGCGCATCGCCGCCCTGGCGGGGCTGTTCGCCGTTCTCGGCCCGGTCCATGTCCTGACCAAGGCGCTGCTCGGCCGGTCGCCGTGGCCTTGCCGATTCCTCGCCGCCGCGGCCTGGATCGTCGGCGCTCGCGTCCGGATGAGCGGCGCGCCGATCGCCGGCCACACGCTGCTCGTGTCCAACCACGTCAGCTGGCTCGACATCCTGGTGCTCGGCGGCGCGACCGGCTGCGCGTTCGTGTCGAAGGATGAGCTCGGCCACGGCTTCATCCATTGGCTCGCCGACCAGAACGCAACGGTTTACGTCAAGCGCGGCCACGTGAAGGGCGCCAGGGACCAGGCGCTGACCATCGCGCAGGCGCTCGAAGGCGATAAGCCGGTCGCGCTGTTTCCCGAAGGGACGACCGGGCCGGGAACGCATTTGCTGCCGTTCCGCTCGACCCTGCTCGAGGCGGCCAACTTCGCGGCGAAGGACGTCGCGATCCGGCCGATTGTCCTCGATTACGGCGGCGCGGCGGCCGAGATAGGCTGGTGGCATGAACCGGGCAAGGACAATGTGCTGCGGCTGCTCGGGCGGCGCGGGACGCTGCCGGTAACGGTGCGCTTGCTCGAGCCGCTCGACCGCGCCGGCGACCGCAAGCGGCTGGCCGAGGAAGCACGCGACGCGATCGCCCAAACGCTTGGCTTAACCTCGCCCGGACAGTCGCCTATAGGCGGCGGGAAATGACTCCCAAGACTTTCAAAATCAAAAGCTTCGGCTGCCAGATGAACGTCTATGACGGCGAGCGGATGGCCGAGTTGCTCGGCCAGCATGCCATGAGCGCGGCGGCCGATGGCGACGACGCCGATCTCGTCGTGCTCAACACCTGCCACATCCGCGAGAAAGCCGCCGACAAGGCTTATTCGGACGTCGGCCGGCTGCGGCGCGAGGACGGATCGAAGCCGCTGATCGCGCTCGCCGGATGCGTCGCCCAGGCGGAAGGCGCGGAGGCGAAGCGGCGCTCGGCGCTGATCGACATCGTCGTCGGGCCGCAGGCCTATCACCGCCTGCCCGAAATGGTCGCCGAGGCCTCGCGCGGCGCCCGGCCGGTCGACACCGAGATGCCGGCGATCAGCAAGTTCGACGCACTCCCGGCGCGCCGCCGCGCAAGCCCCAGCGCGTTCCTCACCGTCCAGGAAGGCTGCGACAAATTCTGCACTTATTGCGTCGTGCCTTACACACGCGGCGCGGAAATCTCGCGACCGTGGGACGACATCGTCGCAGAGGCGAACGCGCTGGTCGACGCAGGCGCCCGCGAGATCGTCCTGCTGGGCCAGAATGTGAACGCCTGGGCCGATGGTAAGCGCGGCCTCGCCGACCTCGTTCGCGCGCTCGCCAGGATCGAGGGCCTGCGGCGCATCCGATACACCACCAGTCATCCGGCCGACATGAATGACGCGCTCATCGCCGCGCACGGCGAGGTCGATAAGCTGATGCCCTATTTGCACCTACCGGTGCAGTCGGGCAGCAACCGGGTGCTGAAGGCGATGAACCGCAGCCACACGACCGAGACCTATCTTCGCACGCTGGAGAAGATGCGCGCCGCCCGGCCCGACATCGCTGTGTCGGGCGACTTCATCGTCGGCTTCCCGGGCGAGACCGAAGATGACTTCGAGGCCACGCTCCGGATCGTCGATGCCGTGCGTTACGCTTCGGCCTATTCGTTCAAATACAGCCCGCGGCCAGGCACGCCCGCCGCGACCATGGAGGATCAGATCCCGCGCGAAATCATGGACGACCGGCTGCAGCGGCTGCAGGCGCGGATCAACGAGCATCAGCTCGCGTTCAATCGATCGAAGGTGGGCGCGGAAACGGAGGTCCTGATCGAGCGAAAGGGCAAATTGCCCGGCCAGATGATCGGCCGCTCGCCGTGGCTGCAATCGGTCCATGTCGAGACTGCGGCCGGGCCCGGCGACATTGTCGATGCGACCCTCGTCGCCGCCGGACCGAACAGCATGACCGGTGCCGAGCGTCGGCAGGTCGCGGCCTGATGGCCCGCCGCGATCTCGCCGCCGTTCCCGCCAACGAGCAGGGGCGCGCTCGCCTCGAGCTGGAGTTCGATCAGCCCTACCTGCTCGGCCCGTTGTTCGGCGACTATGATCGCCACTTGATCAACATCGAGAACCGGCTCGGCGTGCACATCGCCGCGCGCGGCAACCGGGTGCAGATCGAAGGCGAGGCCGATGCCGCGTCGCGCGCCCGCGACGTGCTGGTCGGCCTCTATAACCGGCTCGACAAGGGGCATGACGTCGACGCCGAGGCGGTCGAGGCCGTGCTCGGCATGGCCGCGCAGCCCAACCTCGACGGCATTATCCAGGACGAGGTGACTTCAGCGCCAAAGGTGATGATCCGGACGCGCAAGAAGACCATCGTCCCGCGTTCGCCGGTGCAGACCATCTACATGGAAGCGCTGGGCCGCGACGAAATGATCTTCTCGCTCGGCCCAGCCGGCACCGGGAAGACCTATCTCGCCGTCGCCCAGGCGGTCTCGCAACTGATCACCGGCAGCGTCGACCGGCTGATCCTGTCGCGTCCCGCGGTCGAGGCCGGCGAGCGCCTCGGCTTCCTGCCCGGCGACATGAAGGAGAAGGTCGACCCCTACCTTCGCCCGCTCTACGACGCACTTTACGAGATGCTTCCGACCGAGCAGGTCGAGCGCCGCATCGCGTCCGGCGAGATCGAGATCGCGCCATTGGCGTTCATGCGCGGCCGCACGCTCAACGACGCTTTCATCATCCTCGACGAGGCCCAGAACACCACGCCGCTGCAGATGAAGATGTTCCTCACGCGCTTCGGCATGCGCAGCCGGATGGTCATCTGCGGCGACCCGCACCAGGTGGACCTGCCCGACCCAACCAAGTCGGGCCTTGCTGACGCCGTGCAGAAGCTGGAGGGCGTTAAGGGCATCGCCACCGTCCGCTTCACCGCGGCGGACGTCGTCCGCCACCCGCTCGTCGGCCGGATTGTCGAGGCCTATGAAGGACCCGGAAGGTGATGCTCGAAATAGCCATCGAAGCCGACGAGGAATGGGACAGTAGCCGCCCCTGGCAGCAGGTCGCGCGCAAGGCCGCGGAAGCGGCCATCGCCGAGAGTGCATTCCCCGATCTCGCGGTGGCGGCGCGGCCCGCTGAAATATCGGTCCGACTAACCGGCGACGACGAGGTCCGCGCGCTCAACGCGCGATGGCGCGGCAAGGACAAGCCGACCAACGTCCTGTCGTTCCCGATGGCCGAAAGCTACGAATTACGCGAAGAAACAATTGCAGACCGCGAACTGTTGCTCGGCGATATCATTCTCGCCCGCGGCGTGTGCGAAGCCGAAGCCGCCGAGAAGGGGATCACGGTCGAGGAACATGCGACGCATCTGCTGATCCATGGCACCTTGCACTTGCTCGGCTACGATCATCAAGACGAGGCCGACGCCGCCGACATGGAGGCGCGGGAGGTGCGGGCGTTGGAGGGGCTCGGCATCGGCAATCCGTACGAGGTCGCGGCCTGATGGCGACCCGGCAGGACGACGGCCGCTCGCGGCTGTGGCGCGGCATGCGCCACCTGATCTTCGGCGAGGATTCCGAGCCCACGCTCCGCGAGGAGATCGAGGATGCGATCGACGAGGCGGAAGAATCGCACCAGGTCGCCGGTGACCTATCGCCGGCCGAGCGGCAGATGCTGCGCAACCTGCTGCATTTCGGCGAGCAGACCGCGGGCGATATTTGCGTGACGCGCGGGGATATCATCGCCGTGCCGTCCGACATCAGCTTCGACGGGTTGGTGAGCGCGTTCGCCGATGCCGGCCACAGCCGCCTCCCCGTCTATGGCGAGAGCCTCGATAAGGTCGTCGGCATGATCCACATCAAGGACGTCTTCGTCGCCAATGTCGACCCGACGCGCGACCGCGCGATGAGCGCTCTCATCCGCGAGCCGTTGTTCGTGCCCGAATCAATGGGCGTCATCGAACTGCTCGCGCGCATGCGCAGCCAGCGCACCCATCTGGCGATCGTCGTCGATGAGTTCGGCGGGACGGAGGGTTTGGTCACCATCGAGGACGTGGTCGAGGAGATCGTCGGCGAGATCGAGGACGAGCACGACGAAGCGGAAGGCGGTCTGCTGACAATGCTCGACGACGGCCTGTGGGAGGCCGATGCCCGACTCGAGCTCGAGGAGCTGGCCCAGGCGGTCGACCCGCGGCTGTCGTCCGACGAGGACGAGGTCGACACGCTCGGCGGGCTGATTTTCTTGCTCGCGGGCCATATCCCGGCGAAAGGCGAGTGCGTCATCCACCCGTCGGGCTGGCGGCTCGAAGCGATCGACTCAGACCCGCGGCGGATCATCCGGGTGCGCCTGCACGCGCCGGAGGCCTCGCCGCGAGGCTAGCTCGTCGCGAACAGCTTCGCCGGATCGGCCATCGCCTTGAATTCGAGCGCGTTGCCGGCCGGATCCAGCAGGAACATCGTCGCCTGCTCGCCCGGCTCGCCCGCGAACCGGATCGTCGGCTCGATCACGAACTCGACGTCCGCCTGTTCGAGCCGCTGGGCGAGCTGGTTCCAGTCCGCCATCGGCAGCACCAGTCCGAAGTGGGGGACGGGCACCGCTTCGTCATCGACGGGATTGGTCGCCTTTCGGGCCACCGCATCCGGCGCAAGGTGCGCGACGATCTGGTGCCCATGGAGATCGAAGTCGACCCAATGGTCGGCGCTGCGGCCCTCCGGGCATCCGAGCAGCTCCCCATAGAAGCGCCGCGCGGCGAGGAGGTCGTCGACCGGAAAGGCCAAATGGAAGGGCGGCAAGGAC
>DATENV010000366.1:0-5919 GCA_035274805.1 Sphingomicrobium sp.
TTTTAGTAACATTCAATTTGCGGAAGGCGGGAAATCGAGGGGTCTTAACTCCGCTTCAACTCTCTTTGGATAAGCCGCTTCTCGGACGTGGAACGGCGGGCGGATGTACGAAGCTCCTGACAGGTATAAGCGTTTGATTTCCGCGCGGCTTCCCGGAGGGGAATCGGCGGGCCTCGCGGTGCGCGAAGCGGAAGCCGAAAGCTCGCCGCTGCGCGACGTCCAATTGATTTCACGCGCCCAGCTCGCACCCTTCTTCGCGATCGCCAACGTCGTTGCCGCTCTGATGATGATCGCCAACCTGTGGGGCGTCGTCTCGTCGAGCTGGCTGCTGCCTTGGGCGGTGGCGGTCGGCGGCATCAACCTCGTCGCGATGCAGCTTGCCCGGCACCAGTCCATCACCTGCGTCGGCCGCTCCGGCCGCCGGGTCCCGACCTGGATGCTGGTCGGCGACGTCGCCGTCCGCGCGTTCACGTTCCTCAGCGTTCCGCTATATCTCTTCCCGAGCCTCGACCCCGGCACGCAGGTGATCGCCGCGTCGGTGATGGCCGGCCTCGGCATCGGCGGGCTTGGCCTCGTCGTCGTCCCGCAATGCGCGATGGCCTGGATGACCGCCTTCACGGTCGGCATCGGCGGCGCGCTGCTGCTCGGCCGCCAGTCGGTGCCCTTCCAGCACATGCTCTCGATCCTGTTCACGCTCGGCGTTTCGATCACTGGGGTGATGACCGTCGCCCGCTGGGCGTTCCACCAGCTCAAGATGAATGCCGACGTCGGCAGCCAGAGCGAAAGCGCGAGCCTGCTGCTGCAGGAATATGAGCAGCGCGGCGTCGGCTGGTTGTGGCAGGTCGATAGCGAGAACCGCTGCACCTACATCAGCTCCCGCATGAGCGCCCTGCTCGGCCGTCCGGCCGGGCAATTGATCGGTCACTCGCTGCCGTCGCTGCTCGGCGGCCATGCCGAGCTCGGCCGCGTGCTGCTCGACAAGCAGCCGTTCAACTCGCTCGAGATGGAGCTTGCCACGCCGCGCGGTCCGCGCTGGATTTCGATGGCCGGCGACCCGATCATCGACACCGCCGGGCGCTTCGAGGGCTTTCGCGGCGTCGGCTCGGACATCACCGAAATCCGGCAGACCCAGGAGCGGCTCACGCACCTCGCAAATGTCGACGTGTTGTCGGGCCTGCCCAATCGTGGCCGCGTCCGCCAGCTGCTCGGCGAGGCACTGCGCGGCGCTACCGGTGGCAATGTGCCCTGCGCGATCATGTTCCTCGACCTCGACGGCTTCAAGCCGGTCAACGACACCTTCGGGCACCCGAAGGGCGACGCCGTGCTGCGCGCGGTCGCCAAGCGGCTGGTCGATGAAGTGGGCGCACACGGCACCGTTGGCCGCATGGGCGGCGACGAGTTCGCGATCGTGATCGCCGACGCCCAGAGCCGGCGCAAGGTCGAGGCATTGGCCGACCGCATCATCCAGTCGATCAAAGAACCTTACATGATCGACCAGACCGAGATCCGCATCGGCGTGTCGATCGGGTGCGCATTCGGCCCGATCGACGGCGCCACGGTCGACGACCTGATCCTCAAGGCCGATCTTGCCCTGTACCAGGCGAAGGATTCCGGCCGCGGCGTCGCGCGCTACTTCTCCTCCGAGCTGCAGTCTGAGCAGGAGGACCGGGTCCGGCTCGAAGGGGACCTTCGCAGCGCCATCTCGTCCAAGCAATTCCACCTCGTTTACCAGCCGCTGATCAACGCCAAGACGCAGAAACTGATCGGCTTCGAGGCGCTGATTCGCTGGAACCACCCGCAGCGCGGCTTCGTGCCTCCCAACGTGTTCATCCCGGTGGCCGAGGAAACCGGCCTGATGGGCGTGATCGGCGAATGGGTGATTGACGAGGCGTGCAAGACCGCCGCGACCTGGCCGGAGCCGATCACCGTCGCGCTGAACATCAGCCCGAAGCAGATCATCCTGCCCGCTTTGCCGAACATCGTCAGCGAGGCGCTGGCCCGCTACAAGCTGCCCGGCAACCGCATCGAGCTCGAAGTCACCGAAGGCGTGTTCCTCGGCGATAACGGATCGACGCTCGACGTGCTGAAGCGGCTTCGCGCGCTCGGCGTCGGCATCGCCCTCGACGACTTCGGCACCGGCTATTCGTCGATCGGCTATTTGAACAAGGCGGTGTTCCACAAGTTGAAGATCGACGGCAGCTTCGTTCGCGAAGCCGGTACGCGGCCGGAAAATGTCGCGATCATCCAGTCGATCGTTCAGCTCGCCAAGAGCTTCCGGATGTCGGTCACCGCCGAAGGCGTCGAGACCGCCGAGGATTTCGAGCGCATGCGCGACCTCGGTTGCGACATCATCCAGGGTTATCTGTTCGGCAAGCCGCTCCCCTACGAGCGCGCCAACCAGATGGTCACGGGCCTCGGCGCCAAGCGGATGGCGAGCTAGGCCGCTTCGCCGGCGGCCTGAGTCAACAGCCGCCAGTTCATCCGCGGATAGCTGTTGAGCTGGCGGCCGACGCTGCTGGTGATGAAGGTCAGGCGCTCGATCGTGCGGCTTTGGACCAGCGGGCCGGCGTCGAGATAGCGAAACGGCGTCCCGGCCGCGAGCTTGAGGAACTCCTGCTTGGCCTCCTCGTCGTCGCCGGTCACCAGCACGTCGCTGAGGCTGTCGCCGAACCGCGGATGGTCGAACACTTCCCAGAACACGTTCTTGAACGCGCCGACCACGCGCGCCTGCGGGAAGCGGCGCTGGAGTTCCTCGGCGCCGCTCGAATCCCACGGCGTCACGAAGTCGCTGTAATCGCTGTTGAACGGGTTGCTGATGTCGATCAGCAGTTTGCCTCGAAGCGCGGCGCAATAGCGCTCGAGCAGGTCGAGCAGCCCATCGCGCACGAACACCGCGGGAAGGATCGCCGGCGCGCGCACGGCATCGGAGTAGCACCCCGAGCGCAGCGTCGAGATGCCGAGCTCTTTCACGATCGCCGCGGAACGATCGGAATCGCGCGATCCCAGCACGACGTTGCGCCCGGCGCGGGCGAACATCGCGGCCAGCCGCGAGCCCATTCGACCGGTCCCGAGAACGCCGAGGTCGGGCGTCCATTTGGTGAGTTCAGTCATAAGTTGTTCTTTCGTCTTGAGCCCGTGATCGCGCGGCGCTCTATGCCGGCGCCGGCGCCCCAGCCAACGAAAGCCGTCCCAGCAGATATAAGCCAGACTTATCGGCAGCGGTCCGGGGTCGGGACTCGCATCGAACAAAAGGAGGCTTCGCCCGGATCGGCAAAGTGGTACCGATCGAGACAATGCCGCCTGCGATTTTCTCCAGATTTTACGTTAACTTAGCTTTGGGATAGGCTGGCCACTCGAAACGTCCGCTCGGGGGACATCGATCTGCGCTTTCTGACCACCACGCAGAGTCTGTTCAAATATCAGAGCGGCCGAGTCATCGCGCTCGGCCGGGTGATGCTCGCAATCCTGTTCCTGATCGCGGTGTGGCTCGACCGCAGCGAGCCGCAGCGGGCGGTGGCCGGCACTTATGCATTGCTGATCCTGTATGCGGCGGGCGCGATCGGGATTGCCGCGGCGACCTGGCGCAACTGGTGGCTCGACGCTCGGCTCGCGGTCCCGATGCACGCGATCGACATGGCGATATTCACCGCGATCGTCTTTTCGACCAATGGCTCGACCAGCCCCTTCTTCCTGTTTTTCGTGCTGCCCCTGTTGTCCGCGGCGATCCGCTGGGGCTGGCGCGAGACGACGCTCACTGCAACGGCATTGGTCGTGTTGTTCCTCTGCGCTGGCGTGCTTCTGGCGGGCAAGCAGGGATGGGAGCTCGAGCGGTTTGTGGTCCGCAGTGGACACCTGATCATCCTGTCGCTGCTCCTGATCTGGTTCGGGATTCATCAGCCCATCTCCCGCTTGTTCTTCCGCATCGAGGATTTCGAGCCGGGGTTGGATCAGGGGCAGAACCCGCTCGCCGGAGCGCTCAATCTGGCCGTGACGGTCACCAGGGCGGGGGGCGGCGCGCTGCTGATGGCGCCAGCGGGCGAGGAGGCGACCGATGGGCTGAGCCTGAGCGGCGGGCGGCAACGTCCGCTCAGCCTCGTCTCGCCGATTGTCCATCATTCCAGCCACGCCGCCTTCCTCTATGATGTCGCGCGCAATCGCGTGCTCGCCCGCGTGCCGCAGGGCGGATTCCGGTTCGAAAGCGCGTCGTCACTGCTGGCGATCGACGAAACGCGCCGAATTGGCCTTGGCGAAGGCCTCGCGGCGGAGGTGCGCACCGGCACCCAGCACGGATGGCTGCTGCTGTGGGACATCCCCGACCTTTCCAGCGACTTCATCGATTTCGGCCGGGAGTTGGGCCGCGCCGCGGGTGCGATCCTCGATCGCCATGCCTTGCTTCAGGCGATCGAAACCGGCGCCGCGGCGCGCACCCGGCTTGGCCTCGCGCGCGATGTTCACGATAGCATCGTCCAGTTTCTCGCCGGCGCCGCGTTCCGCGTCGAGGCGATCAAGCGCGCCGCCGCGTCCGACGGGGCGCTGCGCACCGAGCTTGACGAGCTCAAGCGCCTGCTGGTCGAGGAGCAGGGCGAGATTCGCGGGTTCCTGCTTGCGCTTCGCCGCGACCGCGAGCTCGAACTGGCCGACGCCGTCGGCGAGCTGCGCGTTCTTGCCGAGCGGCTCAGCCAGCAATGGTCGGTCAACTGCAATGTCACGGCCGACGGCGACAAGGCCTCGATTCCGATCCGCCTCCAGCTCGATCTTCAGCAAATGCTTCGCGAAGCGGTGGCCAATGCCGTTCGCCATGGCGGCGCCGACCGCGTGGACGTCGGCTTGGCGGTCAACGATGGCCGGCTGCAGCTCAGTGTCGCCGACAATGGCTCCGGGTTCGCCAGGCCGAAGGGCGCGGCGGCCGCGGAGCCGCGCTCGCTCAAGGAGCGAGTCGAGCGCGCTCATGGCTCGATCCGTTTGGATTCTGAACCCGGATCGACCAATATCCTCATCACTTTACCGCTTGCTGGAGCCGCCGCGTGACCCGAGTCTTGCTTGTCGACGACCATCCGATGATCGCCGCCGCGCTCGAAATGCTGCTCCGCGAAACGGACTATGATCTGCTCGGCCGCGCGCGCACGGCAGCCGAGGCCAACAAGCAGATTGCCCGGCTCAAGCCCGACCTGGTTTTGCTCGATGTGCATCTTCCCGACGCGTCGGGCCTCGACGTCCTTCGGCGCTTGTCGCGTTCGCGCTCGAAGCCCGCGGTGATCCTGCTGACCGCCGGCATGGACGACGCGCAGTTGCTAGCCGCGGCGGAGCTGCAGCCGCAGGGGATGGTGCTGAAAACCTCCGATCCCGGACTGCTGCTGCAGTCGATGGATGCGGTTGTCGCCGGCCAGCGCTGGGTCGATCCGGAGATCGCGGAACGTACCCGCCAGGCGCAGGCGCGCGCCGCCTCGGCGCCGCCGCTCACGCGGCGCGAGCGCGAGCTGGTCGAGCTGGTCCGGCAGGGGCTTCGCAACCGCGATATCGCCGCCGAGCTCGGCGTCACCGAGGGCACGGTCAAAGTCTATCTTCACGCGATTTTCGACAAGTTCCACGTCGAGAACCGCACCGAGCTGGCGATGCGCGCGACCGAGCTGGTCGGCCGCTGATCAGACGTCCGCGGCCCAGCCCTCGAACAGCGCGCCGCGCGAATTGACTTCGAGCAGCCGCTTCATCTCCCGGGCGCAGGCGTCGAGGTCGTCCTTGAGCATCTCGATCGCGGTGTCGATTTCATGCTCTTCCATGCAATAGCTCGTGAGCTGGTTCGACCGCGCCAGGACCCGAGTACCGTGGATGCCATGTTCGACGTGAAACTTGTCGAGAATGCCGGTCATACGCGCCTCCAGTCGGGTTAATTTCGAATATACGGCCAACGCGCGAATATCG
>DATENV010000367.1:0-4586 GCA_035274805.1 Sphingomicrobium sp.
GAGGTTGACGGCGTCGGACTCCGGCACGCGATCGAACCGCGCCACGAAAGCTTTCGCGACGACCGCTTCTTCGAGCTTTGCCGGGCGCGCAATGTCGCTGTCGTGTTCGAGGATTCCGACGACTATCCGTGCATCGAAGCCGATACCGCCGATTTCGCTTACGCCCGGCTGCAGCGCATGCGCGAAGACCTGCCCGTCGGCTACGACGACGCATCGCTCGATGGCTTTGCAGCGCGCGCGCGCGAGTGGCGGAAGCGCGGCGACGCCTACATTTTCATGATCAACGGCGCCAAGGTCCGCGCGCCGGCCGCCGCACTGGCTCTGCAGGAACGGCTTCGCTAAGCATTTCGCGTGCGCACCGCCGACCAGCCGATCCGGATCACGCTCTTCGCGCCCGAGGGTCGCATGGGCAAAGCCATCGCGGCGGTAGCGGAGGAAGATCCCGACTTTGTCATCGACCAGGACCATGGCGACGTGCTGGTCGACTTCTCGGCGCCAGACGCGCTCCAGCAAAGCCTCGACCGCGCCGTGTCGGCGGCGATCCCCATCCTCATCGGGACCACCGGCCTCGACGATCTTGCCGAGCAGCGCATCGTTGCCGCGGCCAAAGACGTCGCCGTGCTCCGTGCGGCTAACACCTCGCTCGGCGTCGCGCTGCTCGGCGAGCTGGTCGAGCAGGCCGCGCGCGTCCTCGGCCCCGATTGGGATGTCGAGGTGGCCGAAACCCACCATCGGATGAAGGCCGACGCCCCGTCCGGAACTGCGCTGCTGCTCGGCCAAGCCGCGGCGCGGGGGCGAGGGACTGCGCTCAACGCCGAACGCGGGCGGGACGGCACCGGTTTGAAGCGCGCGCCGGGCTCGATCGGCTTCGCGAGCTTGCGCGGCGGGACAGTCGCCGGCGATCACGACGTCATGTTCCTCGGCCCCGACGAGCGGCTGGTGCTGTCGCATCGTGCGGAAAACCGCGCGATCTTCGCGCGCGGCGCGCTGGCGGCGGCGCGCTTCCTGATCGGCCAGCCGCCCGGCCTTTATTCGATGCGGGACGTGATCGGCGCGCCGTGAGCGAGCCCCAGGTCGATTCTCGCGGGCTCGCCCGCCGCCTCGGCCTATTCGACGCGACCATGCTGGTGATGGGCGGGATCATTGGCTCGGGCATTTTCGTCAATCCGGCGGAGGTCGCGCGCTATCTCTCGACCCCGACCTTGATCGTCGGCGTCTGGGTGCTGGGCGGGATTGTCGTGCTCGCCGGCGCGCTGGTCTATGCCGAGCTGGCGGCGCGACGGCCGGCGGTCGGCGGCCAATATGCATATCTGCGCGACGCCTACGGTCCTCTCCCCGCCTTCCTTTACGGCTGGGCGTTGCTGCTGGTGATCCAGTCCGGCGGAATGGCGGCGGTCGCGATCACCTTCGCGCGCTATTTCAACGATTTGGTCAGCGTGCCGCTGTCCGACGGCGCCGTCGCGGTATCGGTCCTGGCGCTGCTGACGATCATCAACTGCTTCGGCGTGCGATCGGGCAGCAATACGCAGAGCGCGCTGATGCTCCTCAAGATCCTGGCGATCGGGGCGCTTGTCATTCTCGGCTTTTGGCTGGCACCGGCAAGCCCCGCACTGGCGAGCGTACGAACGGGCCAATCCGCGTCGACCCTGGCGGCAGTCGGAGCAGCGATGACGCCGGTGATGTTCGCTTATGGCGGGTGGCAGACCTCGAGCTTCGTCGCCGGGGAGATGCGCGATCCCGGCCGTGACCTTTCGCGCGGCCTGCTGCTCGGCGTCGTCGGCGTGCTGCTGCTCTACACCGCCGTTGCCTTCGTTTGCGTTCACGCGCTGGGGCCGCAGGGCCTCGCCGACTCCAAGACTCCGGCGAGCGACGTGATGCGGCTGGCGCTTGGCGAGCGCGGTGCGTACTTTATCGGGGCGGGCATCGCCATCTCGGCGCTGGGTTTCCTCAGCCAAGGCATGCTGACCGCGCCGCGCGTCTATTTCGCCATGGCGGAAGATGGGCTGTTCTTCCGGACGGTAGCCACGGTCAGCGACCGCACGCGCGTGCCAGTCATGGCGATCATCCTACAGGGCGCGGTAGCCGCGATCATCGCCCTGTCCGGCACCTATGGGCAAATCCTTAGCTACGTCGTTTCGGTCGATTTCGTCTTCTTCGGCCTGACCGGCGCGGCGCTGTTCGTTTTCCGTCGCAGGCATGTCGGCGAGCATGCCGGCTTCTCGGCGCCCGGACACCCGTTCTCGACCGGCTTGTTCGTCGCCGCCTGCGCCGTGGTCGTCGTGGCCACCGTGTGGAACAACCCGGTCAACAGCCTGATCGGCTACGCCATCCTGCTCGCCGGCGTGCCGGCCTTCCTCTACTGGCGGACGGCGAACGCGCGGTGACCGGCCGGATCACGCAATCGGATTACATGCACTGGGCGAAGTTCAAGCGCCCGGTGCGGTTCGCGCTGACCGCCAGCGAAGTGCCGCACTTTCGGATGGACCGGCTCCCGCTGAGCATCGCCGATCTCGACCTGGATGGCGCCAGCCATCCGCGATATCCGCCGCTCCGCGAAGCGATCGCACGCCGCTACGGGGTAGTCGTCGATGGGGTCGTCGCCGCTGACGGCACGTCGATGGCGAACTTCCTGGCGATGGCGGCGCTCGTTCGGCCCGGCGATGAGGTGCTGATCGAGCGGCCGACCTATGAGCCGCTGCTCGGCGTCGCGAGCTTTCTCGGCGCGACCATCAAGCGGTTCGACCGCAAGGCCTCGGACGCATTCCGGCTCGATCCGGAAGAAATCGCGCGCGTGGTGACCTCCAACACGCGCCTGATTGTGATCACCAACTTGCACAACCCAACCGGGGCCCTTGCGGCGGAAACGGAGCTCCGCGCCGTCCGAGAACTGGCGGCCGGCGTTGGGGCGCGCCTGCTGATCGACGAAGTCTATCTCGACGCGGCCGTGCCGCCGCGCAGGAGCGCAGCACATTTCGGCCCGCAATTCGTCATCACCAACAGCCTGACCAAGGTCTATGGCCTCAGCGGCCTGCGCTGCGGCTGGATCCTTGCCGAACCCGAGCTTTCCGAGCGCATGTGGCGCCTCAACGACCTGTTCGGCGTCAACCAGGCCCACCCGGCCGAACGGCTCGCGTGCATCGCGTTCGACCATCTCGACGAGGTGCTCGGCGACACGCCGGCGCTGCTCGATCGGAACCGCCGCTTGTTCAATGCCTTCGCCGCTTCGCGCGGCGACCTCGATTGCTTCCCCGCCGAACACGGCATCACCGCCTTTCCGCGCTGGGCAGGCGGCGACACGCAGCGGCTCGATCACCATCTGCGCGAGCATTATGACACGGCGGTTGTCCCCGGCCGATGGTTCGAGATGCCGGACCATTTCCGCATCGGCTTTGGCCTGCCGGCTGGCGACTTCGAGGAGGCGATCGGGCGGCTCGGTCGCGCGCTAGACGGCTTGCAATGAAGCGCGAGGAGGTATTCGAATTCTTCCGGCGGCTCGCGGAGGCGAACCCTGCCCCGACGACGGAGCTCGAATCCAGCAATGCCTACCAGCTGCTGGTCGCCGTGGTCCTCTCGGCCCAGGCGACCGACGCCAGCGTCAACATCGCCACCAGGCCGCTGTTCGCGCGCATCAAGACGCCCCGACAAATGGTCGCTTTTGGGGAGGAGGCGCTGCGCGACGCGATCAAGACGATCGGCCTGTTCAACACCAAGGCGAAAAACGTAATCGCGCTTAGCCAGGCCCTCACCGACAGTCATGCCGGTCAGGTGCCGCGCACGCGCGAGGAGCTGCAGGCCCTGCCCGGCGTCGGCCGCAAGACCGCGAACGTCGTCCTCAACACCGCGTTCGGCGAGGAAACCTTCGCGGTCGACACGCATGTCTTCCGCGTCTGCAACCGCACCAGCCTCGCGCCGGGCAAGACAGTCGATGAGGTCGAAGCCAGGCTCGAGAAGATCGTCCCGCAGCCGTTCCGCCGCGACGCCCACCACTGGCTGATCCTGCACGGCCGCTACACCTGCAAGGCGCGGCTGCCCGAATGCTGGCGCTGCCCGGTGATCGACCTCTGCCGCTACAAGCCCAAGACGCTTCCGCCGGAGGAGCGCGCTAAATCCAGCGGCGCTCGAAGCGCGAACCGAGCGTCGTCAACAGCTCGTACTGCGAAAGCCCGGACTGTTTCGACGCGGACGGCAGGTCGTAGTCGATTTCGACCCAGTCGCCTTCCTTGAGGCCCGGCGCGGCGTCCACGCCAACCGCAACCAGGTCCATCGACACCCGACCCAGTACCGGCAACGCATATTCGCCGAAAAACGCCGATCCGTGCGACGAGAAACCACGCGAATAGCCATCGGCATAGCCGATGTTCAAAATCGCCGCCTCGGTGTCGCCGTGCGCGACGAAGGTCGCGCCGTAGCCGCAGCTCTCGCCCGCCGGGATGGTGCGCCGCTGGACGATCTGCGCCTCGACCCGCGCCACCTGCCGGATCTGCCCTTCGGCTTCGACCCGCGGGACGCCGCCGTAGAGCGACAGGCCGGGGCGGACGAGATCGAAGCTGTAGTCGCGGCAGAGGCAAATCCCCGCGCTATTGGCG